>NZ_JBEXZD010000015.1:0-101428 GCF_040628575.1 Streptomyces sp. NPDC006393 | reverse complement strand
GCGGGCTGGCCCGACGCGGTGATGGACACGGTGTCGCCGTCGCAGCTCATGCCCTCCGAGATCCAGAGGATGTGGATCTCGTCGAAACCTGCCCGCTCCCCGGCGCCCTGGGGCTCCTGGCCGACGGGGGCGGTGCCGCTGGTGTCGACGCTCATGTGCTCGGCCTCTCCTGGAGACGGTCCGGCTCCTGACGGGAGACGTGCGCGCGGCCGGGGCATGCGTTCGCCCTGCTCCGGGGCGTCCGTCCCCGCCCCAGGCTCACACGTCGCACCCGAGGCCGCCTCTTGTACGGGGGCGGTGGGGTGAACGGTGCCGGTGCGACAGCGACTGCGGCTGCGGGTGCGGGTGGCGGTGACGCCGGGGCCGGCGGGTCACACGTCGACGTCGGGCCAGCCGAGGAGCCGGGCGCCGATCACCGCCGTCTGCAGCGTGTACCGGTGCACCGGGTCCGCCGGATCGGCGCCGGTCAGCTTGTGGATGCGTTCCAGACGGTAGGTGAAGGCGCGGATGCTCAGACCGAGACGGCGCGCCGCCTCGGCGGCCGTGCAGCCGGCGTCGAAGTACGCGGTGAGGGTGTCCAGCAGCGGCCGGGCGCCGCCCCGCGCGCCGCGCAGCGGCCCCAGGGTGTCGCGGACGAGGTCGGCCATCGCCTGACGGTCACGGGTCAGGACCGGGTAGACGAGGAGGTCAGCGGCGCGCAGCACCGGCTCCTGGAGGTCGAGGCGGTCGGCGAGTTCGAGGGCGTTGAGGGCCTCCTCGTAGGAGTGGACCACTCCCCCGGCGCCCGAGTGGGGGCGCCCGATGGCGACCCGGCCGCCGTCGGTCGCCGCGTAGGCGTGCTTGGCGAAGAAGGCGAGGACGTCGCCCTGGTCGCCCGGGGCGACGCAGACCAGCCGCCCGTCCTTGGTGGTGAGCAGGATGCGGCGCTCCCCGAAGCGGCCGAGCAGGGCGGTCTCGACGCGCCGGGTGGCCGGGTGGGTGTCGTCGACGGGCTGCCGGCCCTCGGCGACGGCCACCGCGTGGGCGCGGGAGAAGAGCAGTCCGTAACGTTCGGCGCGTTCGGCCAGCCGTCCCAGGTCGCTGCGGCCGTACAGGAGATCGTCGATGAACTCCCGGCGGTCGGCCTCCTCCTGGCGCATGGCCAGCCGCTGCGCCCGCTCGTGGCCCTCGGCGAAGGCGTCGATGGCCTGTTCGACGGCGGCGAGGACGCGGTCGAGCCCGACGGCGGCCAGTTCGGGCGAGAACGCCCGGGTCTCGGCGAGGTGGCCGCGGACCAGGGTCCGCAGTTCGTGTCCGGCCTCCGCCGCCCGTCTCCCCTGGGCCCGCAGGGACTCCAGTTCGTCCCGGGTCAGCCGGCGGCCGGTGACGCAGACATCGGCGAGGATCCGGGTGTAGCCCTCCAGAAACTCCCCAGGCACCTCTGGCCGTGTCACGGACCCCTCCCCCACCTCTTGATCGGTCGTTGGCGTCTTCTTAACGCACGGTGGACGAGGGTGACAAACCTTTGACGTCGATGACCGTTCCGGCCCGTTTTGCACCCGCGACATAGCACCCGAAGGGGACTTCGACGACCGCCGCTTGGGTGATCAACACGCCATGTGGTTAGCATATGAGCGCCTCCTAGCTCGAAAGATAGATCTGTGACTGTCAACGACGACTCGTTCACCAACTGGAAGAACCGCGAGGAGATCGCGGAGTCGATGATCCCGATGATCGGGAAGCTCCACCGGGAGCGGGACGTCACCGTCCTGCTGCACAGCCGCTCCCTGGTGAACAAGTCGGTGGTGAGCATCCTCAAGACCCACCGGTTCGCCCGCCAGATCGCCGGCGAGGAGCTCTCGGTCACCGAGACGCTCCCCTTCCTCCGGGCCCTCACCACGCTGGACCTCGGGCCGTCGCAGATCGACATCGGCATGCTGGCCGCGACGTACAAGAGCGACGACCGCGGGCTGTCGGTGGAGCGGTTCACCGCCGAGGCCGTCGCCGGCGCCACCGGCGAGGGCAAGATCGAGCGCGGTGAGGGACGCGACGTCGTCCTCTACGGCTTCGGCCGCATCGGCCGCCTCGTCGCCCGCCTGCTCATCGAGAAGGCCGGCTCGGGCAACGGCCTGCGGCTGCGCGCGATCGTGGTGCGCGGGGGCGGTCAGCGGGCCGCCGACGACATCGTCAAGCGCGCCTCGCTGCTGCGGCGCGACTCCATCCACGGCCAGTTCCAGGGCACGATCACCGTCGACGAGGCCGCCGGCACGATCGTCGCCAACGGCAACGCGATCAAGGTCATCTACGCCGACGACCCGACGCAGGTGGACTACACGGCGTACGGCATCAAGGACGCCATCCTCATCGACAACACCGGCAAGTGGCGTGACCGCGAGGGCCTGTCCAAGCACCTGCGCCCCGGCATCGACAAGGTCGTCCTGACCGCGCCCGGCAAGGGCGACGTCCCGAACATCGTGCACGGCGTCAACCACGACACCGTCAAGCCGGACGAGCGGATCCTGTCCTGCGCCTCCTGCACCACCAACGCGATCGTCCCGCCGCTGAAGGCGATGGACGACGAGTACGGAGTGCTGCGCGGCCACGTGGAGACCGTCCACTCGTTCACCAACGACCAGAACCTGCTGGACAACTACCACAAGTCCGAGCGCCGCGGCCGGTCCGCGCCGCTCAACATGGTCATCACCGAGACCGGCGCGGCCTCCGCCGTCGCCAAGGCCCTGCCCGACCTCAAGGCGAGGATCACCGGCAGTTCGATCCGGGTCCCGGTGCCGGACGTCTCGATCGCGATCCTCAATCTGCAACTGGCCCGCGAGACCACCCGCGAAGAGGTCCTCGACCACCTCCGCGACGTCTCGCTGACCTCGCCGCTCAGGCGCCAGATCGACTTCATCACGGCGCCCGACGCGGTCTCCAGCGACTTCATCGGCTCGCGCCACGCCTCGATCGTCGACGCCGGGGCCACCAAGGTCGAGGGCGACAACGCCATCCTCTATCTGTGGTACGACAACGAGTTCGGCTACTCGTGCCAGGTCATCCGCGTCGTCCAGTACGTCTCCGGGGTGGAGTACCCGACCTATCCGGCGCCGGCGGTCTGACACCCGACGGCGTTCCCGCGGTCCCCGCCGGCGGGGCGACGGTTCGAAGCCGCCGCCCCGCCGTCCCGCGTCCCGGGTTCAGCCGGCGTGGATCCTGCCCTGCTCGACCACGAAGTGCTGCGGCTGGGAGCAGCCGATGGACGGCGTGACCAGCAGGCTCACATCGACCGGTGCGGGCTCGGCGGCGGAGGTCGAGAACCGGCAGACGGCGCCCTTTCCGGTGAGCGGGTACCAGAACCAGCCGCCCACGGCGCCCACTGTCGCACGGTCCGACTCCTTCCAGGCGCCGGCATCGGTGCGCGTGTAGACCTGGAGGCGCACGGAGGCGGCGTACCGGTCCTCTGCGGAACGCACCGCGGTCAGGGTGAACCTGTAGTCGCCGCCGAGGACCGAGGAGGCGATCTGCCGTGTCTGCGGCGCGGCGGACGGGGCCGCGCTCGAGGAGCCGGCGGCACCGGCCCCGAGGACGGCCGCCGTCACGAGTGCGAGCGCCGCGGCCGGGCCGCGGCGGGTGAGAGTGCGCGTCACGCTCATCTTCTTCCCCCTGGAAGTACGGTCGGATTGCCGGAGAACGTCCGGTTCCGCCCCTTCGGTGGAGAAGACACCCGGATCGGCCCGGGGGTTGTACGACCGCGCTCACGCCCACCCGGACGGACGACACCCCGCACACCGGCCAGAGGGCCTCACTCCCGCCGGACGGCGGCCGGGGACCCGGCCGGTGCGCTCCGATCGCGGTGTGTGAGACTGCGCCCATGATCCGCGCCGCGACCCCCGCAGACGTCCCCGTCATCCACACCCTGATCCGGGAACTCGCCGAGTACGAGAAGGCGCTCGACGAGGCGCGGGCGACGCCGGAGCAGCTCGCGGAGGCGCTGTTCGGACCGCACCCGGCGGCCTACGCGCATGTCGCGGAGGGCCCGGACGGAGAGGTCGTGGGCTTCGCCCTGTGGTTCCTCAACTTCTCCACCTGGCGGGGTGTGCACGGCATCTACCTGGAGGACCTGTACGTCCGTCCCGAGGCCCGCGGCGGCGGCCACGGCCGGGCCCTGCTGACGGAGCTGGCCCGCGTCTGCGTGGCGCGCGGCTACGAGCGCCTGGAGTGGTCGGTCCTGAACTGGAACCGCCCGGCGATCGACTTCTACGAGGCGATGGGCGCCCGTCCGCAGGACGAGTGGACGGTCTACCGGCTCACGGACGAGGCGCTGACCGCGCTGGGACGGCAGGCGTAGCGGGCCCGTTCCGGCCGCACGTCCTTCCCGGGCCGTTCCGGGCGCGGGACCCGGTCCCCGATGGGAAAATGTCCCGTGGGGGTCCTGCCCGTGGATGGGGATGAAGGCATGGGCGTCAGCGGCGTGAGCAGTGCGGGTCCGGGCGATCCGTTCGACATCGCCTCCACGGCCGTGGCGGTGATCGACGCCGAGGGACTGATCGTCCAGTGGAGCCGGGGAGCCGAGGAGCTCGTCGGCCACCCTGCCCGCGATGTACTGCGCCGTCCCGTGGGGTCCCTGCTGGTGCACGGCGACCCGGCCGCCGTACCGGAGTTCCTGCGCGGCATCGACCGCGTCTGGGCCGGAGTGATCACCGTCCGGCACCGCTCGGGCGCGGCCGTGCGGCTGGCCGTGCGGGTGTGCCGGCTCAGCGGTGCGAGCGGCGGCGGCGACTGGCTCGTCCTCGGATGCGACGCGATACGGCGGCGCCGGCGCGAGATGTACGAGGCGGTGGCGCGCGCCCTGCTGGAGCAGTCGCCGCTCGGGGTCGCGGTGCTGGACACTCAGCTGCGCTACCGGTGGGTGAACCGCGCGCTGGCCGGCATGGACGACACCGTCGCCGAGGCCGCCGGGGTCCCGTACACCGGCGAAGGCGCCGGATCCGCCGGCCCCGCGGTGGCCGAGGGCGGTGCCCGCGACGAGAGCACCCTGCGGGCCCTGGTCGCCACGGCGCGGGAGTCCGCCGTGGTGACCCGGCAGGCCCGACAGGTGCTGCTCTCCGGGAAGTGCCAGGTGACCCTCGAACACGCCCCGGCCCGCCACGCGGCGCCGGACGCGGGGGGGCAGGGGCGTTCCAGGCTGCGTTCCTTCTTTCCGCTGCGCGACGGCGCGGGCCGCACGCTGGGCATCTGCTACGCCGCTCTCGACCTGACCGGACAGGACCCGGCACGCGAACGGCTGGCGCTGCTGAACGCCGCCACCGATCACATCGGGACCACCCTGGATCTGGACCGTACGGTGCAGGAGCTGGCAGAGGCGCTCGTCCCGCAGGTCGCCGACTTCGTGGCCATCGACCTCCTGGACGCCGTGCGGGCGACGAAGGTCCCGGCCGCCGAGGGGCCGTACGACGCGGAGACGCTGCGGCGCGCGGTCCACCGGTCGATCAAGGAGGACCAGCCGGAGGTGATCGTCCGGGTCGGGGAGCCCACCCGGTACCCGGACCTGTCTCCCCAGAGGCGGTGCCTGGCGACCGGGAAGCCCCTGCGGGAGATCGTCGGGACCTGGACGCCCTGGCTCGCCCACGACGCCCAGCGCTGGGAGAAGATGTTCCGGCTCGGTGTGCACACGCATCTGGTCGTCCCGCTGCGGGCCCGCGGCACCACGATGGGCGTGGTCACGCTGCTGCGCTGGAAGAACCCAGATCCGTTCGACGAGGACGACCTGCTCCTGGTCGAGGACCTGGTCGGGCGGGCCGCCATGTGCGTGGACAACGCCCGGCGCTTCGCCCGCGAGCACCAGGCGGCGCTCACCCTCCAGACGAGCCTGCTGCCGCTCGCCCTGCCCGAGCACAGCGCCGTCGAGGTGGCCTACCGCTATCTGCCGGCCGACGCCGAGTCGGGGGTGGGCGGGGACTGGTTCGACGTCATCCCGCTCTCCGGTGCCAGGGTCGCGCTGGTGGTGGGCGACGTGGTCGGCCACGGGCTCCACGCGGCGGCCAGCATGGGCCGGCTGCGGGCCGCCGTGCAGACCCTGGCCGACCTGGATCTGCCCCCGGACGAGCTGCTGGCGCGCGTCGACGATCTCGTCGTACGCCTGTCCGACGAGGCGGAGGCGGCCGCCAAGGAGCCCACGGTGATCGGGGCGACCTGCGTGTACGCGGTGTACGACCCGATCGCCCGCAAGATCGTCGTGGCCCGTGCCGGGCACCCGAGCCCCGCGATCGCCCATCTCACCGAACCCGTGGAGTTCCCCGACATCCCCGCGGGCCCGCCGCTCGGACTGGGCGGCCTGCCGTTCGAGTCGGCCGAGGTGGCCGTGGAGGAGGGCAGCGTCATCGCCCTCTACACGGACGGGCTGATCGAGGCGTCGGACCGGGACGTGGACGTCGGGATGGAGCGCCTGTGCTTCACCCTCGCCCACCCGGACCGCCCCCTGGAGGAGATCTGCGACATCATGGTGCGCACGCTGCTGCCGGACCGGCCGCGGGACGACGTGGCCTTCCTCATCGCCCGCACCCATGTCCTCAGCTCCGACCGCGTGGCCACCTGGGAGGTGCCCACCGACCCCTCGGCCGTGCGCGTGGCGCGGGAGAACGTCACCGAGCAGCTGTCCCGGTGGGGGCTGGACGAGATGGTCTTCACCACGGAGCTGATCGTCAGCGAGCTGCTCACCAACGCCATCCGGCACGCGTGCGGCCCGATCGGGTTGCGTCTCATCCATGAGCGCGCCCTGATCTGCGAGGTCTCCGACGCGAGCAACACCTCCCCGCACATGAGGCGGGCGCTCGGCACGGACGAGGGCGGACGGGGCCTGTTCCTGGTCGCCCAGGTCGCCCAGCGCTGGGGCACCCGGTACACCAGCTCGGGGAAGACGATCTGGGCGGAGCAGCAGCCTCCCGGGTCGCCCCCGCGTCAAGCGCGGTGTTAGAACGGGAACATGATCGGACGCACCCGCCGGTCCCGGTCGAGAGCGGCACCGCCGCCGGGTGGTCGGCGGTCCGCTGATCCGTCCCGTCGCCCATGGCGGTTCCCCGGACGCCGCCTGTCGCCGTCCTGGAGCCTGCGCACGCTCGCGGCGCAGGTGTTCCTGCTCCAGGTCATCGTGGTCCTGGTGCTCATCGCGGCGGCCGCGACCGCGCTGGTGCTGCAAGGGCGCTACGACGGCGAGAACAGTGCCAGGGAGCGGTCACTGGCCGTCGCGGAGGCGTTCGCGCACGCGCCCGGCACGGCG
Source organism: Streptomyces sp. NPDC006393 (assembly GCF_040628575.1). Lineage (NCBI taxonomy): Bacteria > Bacillati > Actinomycetota > Actinomycetes > Kitasatosporales > Streptomycetaceae > Streptomyces > Streptomyces sp. NPDC006393. The sequence continues at coordinate 94,176 of NZ_JBEXZD010000015.1, read as the reverse complement.
ACGGCGCTCCAGTCGCCCGATCCGACGCGGGTGCTCCAGCCCTCGGTCATGCAGGCGCAGGCCGGATCCGGCGTCGACTTCATCTCCGTGCTGGACCCGCGGGGCGTGCGGCTCGCCGACACGCAGCCGCAGCTCATCGGCACCACGGCGCAGGACGTCGGCCGGGCCGCCATGGGCGAGACGTTCACCGACACTTTCCGCGGCAAGCCGTCCGACGCCGTGCGGGCGGTGGTGCCGGTGATGGACCCGAGCCGGCGCGTGGTCGGCGTGGTGACGGCCGGGATCGAGATCGAGAACGTGGGGCATCTGCTGGACCAGCAGGTGCCGATGGTGTTGGGCGCGGCGGCCCTCGCCCTGGCGCTGGCCACCGGGGGCACCGCCCTTGTCAGCCGGCGGCTGCGCCGCCAGACCCACGGGCTGGGCCCGGCCGAGATGACCCGGATGTACGAGCACCACGACGCCGTGCTGCACGCGGTGCGCGAGGGTGTGCTGATCGTCGGCGCCGACGGCAGGCTGCTGCTCGCCAACGACGAGGCGCACCGGCTGCTGGGCCTGCCGCCGGACGCCGGCCGACGGCATGTCACGGAGCTGGGGCTGGGCGAGGAGATGACACGGCTGCTGGTGTCGGGCGAGGCCGCCTCCGACGTGGTGTGTCCGGCCGGCGACCGGCTGCTGGCGGTCAACACTCGGCGCACCGCGCCGTACGGCGGCGCACAGGGCCTGGTGGCCAGCTTCCGGGACACCACGGAGTTGCAGGCCCTGTCCGGCCGGGCCGAGATGGCGCGGGGGCGCCTGACGCTGCTGTACGAGGCCGGCGTGCGGATCGGCAGGACGCTGGACGTGCGGCGCACCGCGCAGGAGCTCGCCGAGGTGGCGGTCCCTCGGATGGCGGACGTCGTCACGGTGGAGCTCCTGGACGCCGTGCTGCACGGCGAGGAGCCCACGGGTGCCGTGAACCGGATGCGCCGCACCGCGTCGCACGGGTCGCTTCCGGACGATCCGTTGCAGCCGGTCGGGGACTCGATCCAGTTCGTGGTGGCGGACACGCCGATGGTGGCGGCGCTGCGGCGCGGCAAGGCCGTGCTGGTGCCGGACCTCGAGACCGCCCGGGACTGGCGGGCGCAGGATCCGGAGGGCGCGCGCCGGGTGCTGGCCTCCGGCATCCATTCGCTGATCACGGTGCCGCTGCGGGCGCGGGGTGTGGTGCTCGGCATGGTCAACTTCTGGCGGGGGGCCGGGGCGGCGCGGTTCGACGACGAGGACGTCGCGGTGGCCGAGGAGCTGGTGGCCCGCGCGGCCGTCGCGATCGACAACGCGCGCCGCTACTCCCGTGAGCACGAGATGGCCGTGACCCTGCAGCGCAGTCTGCTGCCCCGGGACCTTCCGGAGCAGGACGTGCTGGAGGTGGCGTGGCGCTATCTGCCGGCGCAGTCGGGTGTGGGCGGCGACTGGTTCGACGTGATCCCGCTGCCGGGGTTCCGGGTGGCGCTCGTGGTCGGGGACGTGGTGGGTCACGGGCTGCACGCGGCGGTCACGATGGGCCGGCTGCGGACGGCCGTGCTGAACTTCTCCTCGCTGGACCTGCCCGCGGAGGAGCTGCTGGGCCATCTCGACGAGATGGTGGCACGGCTGGACACCCAGGCGGATGCGGCGGACGGCGAGGGGTCGCGGGTCACCGGGGCGACCTGCCTGTACGCCATCTACGACCCGGTGGGCGGGCACTGCACCCTCGCCCGGGCCGGGCATGTCGCCCCGGCCGTGGTGGATCCCGCGGGCGGGGTGACCTTCCCGGACCTGCCGCTGTCGCCGCCGCTGGGGGTGGGCGGGCATCCGTTCGAGGCGGGCGAGCTGGACCTGCCGGAGGGCAGCCGACTGGTGCTGTTCACGGACGGTCTGGTCGAGGACCGCAGACGGGACATCGACGAGGGGCTGCGGATCCTCGGGGAGGCCGTCGCCCATCCGGACCTCTCGCCGGAGGAGACGTGCCGGGCCGTGATGGAGACGATGCTGCCGCAGCACCCCAGCGACGACGTCGCCCTGCTCGTCGCCCGGACCCGGCTGATGGACCCGTCACAGGTGGCGGTCTGGGACGTGCCGTTCGAGGCCGGCGCGGTCTCCCGGGTGCGGACGGAGGTGAGCCGCCGGCTGGTGGACTGGGGGCTGGAGGAGGTGTCGTTCGCCACGGAGCTGATCCTCAGCGAGCTCCTCACCAACGCGATCCGCTACGGCGCGCCGCCGGTGCGGGTCAGGATCCTGCTGGGCCGCACCCTGGTCTGCGAGGTGTCGGACGGCAGCAACACCTCTCCCCGGCTGCGGCGCGCGGCCACCACCGACGAGGGTGGCCGCGGGCTGTTCCTGGTCTCCCAGTTCGCGGACCGGTGGGGCACCCGCTATGTGGCGCACGGCAAGGTGATCTGGGCGGAGCAGACCCTGGACCGGGCCGCGGAACCGGACATGAGCCTGCTGATCGACGAAATGGCCTGGTGAGCGGGGAGCGTTCGGGCGCTGCTCCGACAGTCCGTCACGGAAACCGCCCCCTTATTAGACACTGAGTCAAATTACTGAACCGTAACCTACCGGCCGGTACCCGCGGTAACAGCCGGTGGGTACGGTCTCGTCAGCTCACTCCCCATCCGCGTGAGGAAGCCGGCGGACGACCGTGCCGCCTCACGCCGTCCTGCCCTCGTGCCCGGACCGGGCGTGGCCCGTCGTCCCCGCACGAGGCGCTCTCTCCTGCTCGGCCGCATCCCAGGAGGTTCCCCATGCCCGCGCGCAGACATCTGCTCGCCGCAGCGGTCACCGCTGCCTCGTGCCTCGGCGCCCAGGCCCTCGCCGCCACCCCGGCCACCGCGGCCACGGCCTCCGCACCCGTGGTGTCCCGAGGCGTCACCATCCCGGCGTTCTACACCCCGCCCACCGGACTCCCGGACGCCGACGGCACCCTGATCCGCAGCGAGCCGCTCCCGCTCGCCCTCGGCCTGCCCGGCCTGAACGGCCCGCTGCCGGGCCGGGCCACCCGGGTGATGTACAAGTCGACCGACTCCGGCGGCCGGCCGGTCGCCGTCACCGGCGCCTACATCGAGCCGGCGGCGCACTGGCCGGGCTCCGGTGCGCGCCCGCTGGTCGTCGTCGCTCCCGGCACCATGGGCCAGGGCGACCAGTGCGCGGCCTCCATGGCCCTGGAGCACCCGGTGTCCTTCAACGGCCGCACGATCTCGGTCGGTTACGAGGACCTGTCGGTCTACCGGCTGCTCGCCCACGGCGTCGCCGTCGTGGTCACCGACTACGTCGGCCTGGGCGCCACGGACCGGCTGCACACCTACGTCGACCGTGTCGACGAGGCCCACGCCGTCCTCGACGCGGCCCGCGCCGCCCGCGCCGTGCGGGGCGCGTCGGTCACCGCGGCCTCGCCCGTCGGGCTCTTCGGCTACAGCCAGGGCGGCGGCGCCACCGCGGCCGCCGCCGAACTCCAGCCCTCCTACGCCCCCGACGTGGCCCTCGCGGGCACCTACGCCGGTGCGCCGCCCGCCGACCTGACCGAGGTCACCAAGGCGATCGACGGCAGTGAGCTGGCCGGCGCCCTCGGCTGGTCCCTCAACGGCTTCCTCCAGACCGACCCCGAGCTCAGGCCGATCGCGGACGCGCACCTCAACGCCGCCGGCAAGGCCGCGCTCAAGGACCTGTCGACCATGTGCGTGGGCGACGCGATCCTCCACTACGGCTACGCCAGGAGCACCCGGTGGACGACCGACGGGCGGTCCGTCAGCGACATCATCCGCTCCACGCCCGCCCTCCGGGACTTCCTCGACACCCAGCGCATCGGCAGGCTGAAGCCGACCGGTCCGGTGCGGCTGGCCACCGGCACCAGCGACAACCTCGTCCCGCACGCCCAGGCCCGGCAGCTCGCCGTCGACTGGTGCCGCAAAGGCGCCGACGTCACCTACCGGCCGGTCGTCCTGCCGAACGTCATCAGCCCCCTGCTCAACCACTTCGGGCCGCTGCTCGCCGACCAGGGCGCGGCGGTCTCCTGGCTGACCGACCGCCTCGCCGGCAAGACGGCCCCGGCCAACTGCGCCACCCTGCCGTTCCGGCCCTGACGCAGGGCCCCGCACGCGGCAGGGGCCGCCCCGTCACCGACGGCGCGGCCCCTGCCGGACCGGCGGTCTCAGACCACGCCCCGGTTCCTGCGGCGCCAGGAGAGGTACGTCCCCGTGGCGCCGGCGGCCAGCAGGGCGCCCGCGGCGACGGCGACCGGCACGGCCGGGAACGAGGAGGCATCGGTCGTCGCGGCCGTGTTCTGCAGGGCCGGGCCGGGGGTGATGGAGGTGGCGACCGGCGCCACGTCACGGATCGGGCCCACCGACCGCACCGAGCCGTCGGCGTTCAGCAGCAGCCGCTTGCCGTTGGGGTGGCGGAAGTCGAACATCCCCGTGATCGGGCCCGCGGTGGCGTCGAAGGAGTGGTCACCGATGCGCCCGGTGTGCCAGTTGTCCTCGATGAAGCGGAGGATCGAGGCCTGGTCGGTCTGCGTGTGGTCGACCTTGTCGACCTTGCTGTACGGCGAGATCACCAGCAGCGGCTGCCGGGTGCCGGGCCCGCAGCGGTCCTGGTAGCCGCCGGACGCAGGGGGGCCGGCCTGGCAGGCGGGGCTGTCGGTGGCCTTGCCGTTGGAGCCGAGCGAGGTGTCGGTGGAGCCGTTGCGCACCTTCGCGAAGGCGTGGTCGTACCAGCCGTCGGAGTCGTCGTAGGCGATGACGACAGCGGTGGACCTCCACTGCGGCGAACTCTGGATGGCGTTGATCTGCTCGACGAGGAAGTGCTGCTCGTCGATCGGGTCGGAGTATCCGGCGTGGCCGTCCTGGTAGGAGGGCGCCTTGACGAAGCTGACGGACGGCAGCCTGCCCGCCTTGAGCGCGGCGGAGAAGTCCGTCAGGTCGTAGTTGTGGTTGGCCTGGCCGCCGTGGCCGATCTCGGCGACGTCCTCGGGGGGCAGGTGGTGCGGGTTGGCCGTCGACTTGTAGTAGGCGAACGGGTTGTGGTGCGGGCTGTAGTCGACGACCTGGGCGCCGCCGACGTTGGCGTGCGCGGTGTCGCACCGGGCGTACTCGCCCTGCTTGCCGCTCCACGCGGTGGAGGGGCGGAAGCCGCCCTGGAACCAACCCCAGCTGACGTGCTGCTCGTTGAGCAGGTCGCCGATGTTGCGGCCCGTCATCACGCCCAGCGCGTTGCCGCTGGTGTGGTTCTTGCCGGCGCAGTCGTCGAAGGCCGGGTCCGGGTCGTTGACCATCGTGCCCACGCCGTTCGCGTCGGGCGACTTGACGGTGTACGGGTCGGGCGTGGAGGTCTGCCGGGGGTTCTCGGTGCCGGAGGCCGGGTCGACCGAGATGATCCCGTGCGTCTGGCCGGACACCAGGTTGATGGCGCCGGGCGTGGACGGGCCGTAGTTCGAGCTGAAGGAACGGTCGCTCAGGGCGTAGTGCTGGGCGTAGTTCCACATCGCGGTGACGGTGTTGCCGTCGAAGTAGTCCATGACCAGGCCGGGCTCGCCGAACAGGCCGCCGCTGCACTTGTCGACCTCGGTGTTCTGCACGAACTGGTCGGCTCTGCCGCCGTTGTACGCGTACTGCTCGGGCCCGTAGGAGTGGTTCTGGTCGCAGGTCACGGCCTGCGCCGGGCCGAGCCGCCGGGGCGCGTACTGGTTGGGGTTCTTCTCCAGCAGCCCGGCGTGGGCGAGGGTGTCGATGTCCCTGGGGGTCCTCTTCGACGCCGTGAACCGCGTGCCGTCGGTGTTGGCGGCCCTCGGGTACGTGGCGAAGTAGTGGTCGAAGGAGATGTTCTCGTCGAACAGGACGACCACGTGCTGGATGGGCGTGGCCGTCGATCCGTGGCCGTGGTGGCCGGCGGGAGCGGCGGCCCAGCCGGGGGCGGCCGGGCCCAGGACGGTGAGCGCCGCGGCGCCGGCCAGCGCCCCGAGGCTTCGTATCGTTGCTCGTCTTCCCCTGCTGGCCATGCGGCTTCACCTTCCGGGCAGGATCGTCTTGGCGTCGTACGGCCTGGGATGCTCCGCCGGACGGGCGGCGCGGTGGCGGAGCCATGATGGCGCGGGAGTGAACGCCCGGTCAGGGAAGCCGGGCCAACTTTTGACCGTGTATTGACCAATCGGCCGAACGAACTCCTCGCAAAGGACGCAAAGGAGTGAAAAGACCGAGGGCGCCCGGGAGTTCAGCCGAACAGGGCGCGGCCGTACCAGTCCGTCGCGTCCTGTACGCCGGGCAGGGCGAAGAAGTAGCCGCCGCCGAACGGCTTGATGTAGTCGGTGAGCGGCTCGCCCGCCAGGCGCTTCTGCACAGTCTCGAACTGGCGGGCGAGGTCCTGCTGGTAGCAGCAGAACAGCAGGCCCATGTCGAGGTTGCCGTTGGTGTCCATGCCCCGGTCGTAGTTGTAGGCGCGACGCAGGAGGCGCTGGCCGGCGGTGGCGGTGGTGCGGGGGTTGGCGCGGCGGATGTGCGCGTCCAGCGGGATGACGTCGCCCTTGGGGTCGTCGGCGAAGTTCGGGGTGTCGTCCTCGGTGTCGCCGTCCAGCGGAGCCCCGGACTCCCGGGCCCTGCCGAACATGCGCTCCTGCTCGCCGAGGGAGACCCGGTCCCAGAACTCCACCAGCATCCGGATCAGCCGGACCACCTGGTAGCTGCCGCCGACCGCCCAGTCCGGCTCGCCGCCGCCCGGGCCCACCCACACCAGCCGGTCCATCTCCCGTGGGTCGGTGGGGTCGGGGTTGGCGGTGCCGTCCTTGAAGCCCATCAGATTGCGCGGGGTGCCCGACGGGCGGGGCGGGCTGGTGAAGCCGTCCAGGCGCCAGCGGACCTGCATCCCGCCGCGCGTGTGCCGGGCGATGTCGCGCAGCGCGTGCAGGACCGTGTCGGGGTCGTCGGCGTGCAACTGGACACTCAGGTCGCCGTGGCACCAGTCCGGCCGCAGATCGTCGTCCGGGAAGGACGGCATGGCCGTCAGGCGCCGCGGGCGACGGGCGCCGAGCCCGAAGCGGTCGTCGAAGAGCGCGGCGCCGACGCCGACGGTCACGGCCAGCGCGCCGGAGGGCAGACGGCCGCCCAGCAGACCGGAGTCGGCGGGCGGGCCGGTGATGCCGACCGGCTCGGGTATGCCGCCCGAGGTGAGGAACCGGGCGCGGTCGGTGAGCGTGCGCAGCAGTTCGGTCAGCTCCGCGCGGTCGTCGGCGGTGACGTCGAAGGCGACGAACGCGGTCGACCGGCGTGGGGCCGCGAGCACCGACGGCTGGCGCGGCCCGTGGAACGCGGCGACGGCCGGGGCCGCCGGAACCGGGCCCGGCCCGAGCCCGCCGGCCGCGGGGGCGGGCAGGGCGACGGAGCCGGTCGCGGACGCCGCCCCGCCGCCCGTGGCCAGCCCGGCCCCGGCCAGGGCCGCACCGCGCAGGAAGCGGCGCCGCCCCACGCCACCGGTGTCCGTGTTCCGCTCGCCGGTGGCCACCGTCCGTCCCGCGTGTCCTGCCGCCGGTTCGTGCGGCTCGCCGGGCCCCGTCCGCTCGCCGGTGCTCACGCCGTCCTCCGCGGATCGCACAGGGTGGCCACGGAGGCCAGCCGCTCCACCAGGTCGCCGAGCACCGCGTCCGTCTTCTCCCGCCGGGTACGGCCCAGTCGGGCCGGCGGAGTCCACCGGTCCCCGTGGCGGAAGCCGTCCAGGACGCTCTGGGCACGGTCCATCGCCCGGTCCAGGTCCCGCAGGCCGGGGTAGCGGGTGGCGAGCAGCGGACGCAGCCGGGACAACACGGCACGGGTGCCGTCGAGGTTGGCGCGGGCGGTGGCGAGGTTGCTTCCGCTGCCGTAGTCGGTGCGGCCGGTCAGCTCGAACTGCACGGTGTTCTCCAGGATCTCGTGGGCCCGCAGACCGAGTTGGGCCGGGTCCATCCGGGCCTGCGCCCAGTCGTCGCGCAGCGCGGTGAGGGCCTTGACCAGGGCGGCGGCCGGGGCGCGCAGCGCATGGGCCGACTCGCCGTGCCACAGCCCGTACTCGATCCGGTGGAAGCCGGTGAACGAGGAGTCGTGGACGCCGCCGGGCAGGCCGGCGTCGGTGCCGTTGATCCGTGCGTCCGCGTCGCCGAAGGCGTCGTAGGCCGCGCCGAGGCGCTCGTAGCGCAGGTGCGCGGGCAGCCAGGCTCCGCGGGCCGCGCCCAGGTCGCCGCCGTCGATCGCGTCGCGCAGCCGCCCGGTCAGCCGGACCGTGTCCGCCAGTCCCCCGGCGACCCACTTCTGGTAGTCGATCGCCGGCGGGATCAGGTCGTGCTCGGTGACGGGTGCCGCGGCCGGGCCGCCGCGGCCCCGGCCGACGCGGACGGTGGGCCCCGTGACCGCGTCGGCGTCCTCGGGCACGCACCGGAAGGCGTACGCGCCCCGGCCGAGGCGGACCGTCAGCGACCGGGTGGTGCCCGGTCCGATGCCCTCGACCTCCCCGTACACGGCATGGCTCCCGGTCGCCTCCAGATAGACCTCGGCGGCCCGGTCGGAGGTGTTGTGCAGCTCGAAGACCTGCACGCCCGGTTCCGGCGCGTCCCAGCCGCGGCCGCAGTGGCTCTGCGAGACCTCCACGGTGGTGTGCGGCGGTCCCTGCGCCACCGCGCCCGCCCGGTGCGGGGTGCGGGCGAGGGCCACCACGCCGGCCGTCAGGACCAGCAGGGCCATCAGCCCGGCCGCGGTCCACCGCCGCCGCGACCCCGCCCGAGGGCGGCCGGCCACCTGCATGCACGCCCTCCCCGTCTCGACACCCCGCGTGATCACCTCATGCTAGGCAACGAGCCCGGCCCGGACAGGCGCCCGGGAAAACCGGTACCCAAGAGTTCCCGCGGAGTTCCCGGCGGATTCAGAGGCCCCGCGGAGCTCCCGGCGGCTTCGGGGGTCCCGGCGGCCCCCGCCCGGTCTCCTGACGTCCTGTGCGAGGCGCCCCGTTCGCACCGCCGGTCCGGCCGGACTCGTAGGGTGGGGGTCGTCCCGCCGTCTCCGGCAGGACGACCCTGACAGCACCACCCGGAGAACACTCGATGACCTACGTCGCGGACCCCACGCGCTACGACGGCACCATGCGCTACCGGCGCACGGGCCGCTCGGGACTCGACCTGCCCGTCCTGTCCCTGGGCTACTGGCACAACTTCGGCGACGACCGGCCGTTCGAGACCCAGCGCGAGATCGCGTTGCGCGCCTTCGACCTCGGCATCACCCACCACGACCTGGCGAACAACTACGGGCCGCCCTACGGCTCCGCGGAGATCAACTTCGGTCGCCTGATGAGGCAGGACCTCGCGCCGTACCGGGACGAGCTGGTCATCTCCACCAAGGCGGGCTGGGACATGTGGCCCGGCCCGTACGGGCAGGGCGGCGGCTCCCGCAAGTACCTGCTGGCCTCGCTCGACCAGTCGCTGAGCCGGATGGGCCTCGACTACGTCGACATCTTCTACTCCCACCGGCTGGACGCGAGCACGCCGCTCGAGGAGACGATGGGCGCCCTGGACACCGCCGTCCGCCAGGGCAAGGCGCTGTACGTCGGCATCTCCTCCTACGACGCCGAGCGGACCCGGCAGGCCGCCGCCATCCTCCGCGACCTGGGCACCCCGCTGCTGATCCACCAGCCCTCGTACAGCATGGTCAACCGCTGGATCGAGACCGAGGGCCTGCTGGACGCGGCGCAGGAGGAGGGATGTGGCGTCATCGGCTTCACGGCCCTGGCCCAGGGCCTGCTGACCGGGCGCTACCTGGACGGCGTCCCGCAGGACTCGCGGGCGGCGCGGGTCACCTCGTTCGACACCGCGTGGCTGTCGGAGGACATGCTGCACCGGCTGCGCGCACTGAACGACATCGCGGCCCGGCGCGGCCAGACCCTCGCCCAGATGGCGCTCGCCTGGGCGCTGCGCGACGAGCGCGTCACCTCGCTCGTCATCGGCGCCTCGCGGGTGGAGCAGCTGGAGCAGAACGTGGCCGCGCTGGAGCGGCTCGACTTCAGCGACGAGGAGCTGGCCGAGATCGACAAGTACGCCACCGACGGCGGCGTGGACCTGTGGCGGGCGGCCCGGACCGGGAACCTCGGCTGACCGCGGCGGCCGCCTGAGACGTGCGGCGTCCCCCATCCGGCGACGGGTGGGGGACGCGGCGTCAGGAGCGTTGGGCAGGCCTTGCACCTGCATCTCCCCGCGGGAAGCGGGGTGTCTTTCCTTGGACCACCAACGCACGGGCGGATGCCGGGAGTTCCGGCTGCCTGCGTGACCATCACACTAGCCCGCCCGTGCCGCCGGCGCCTCACGAGACGCGCGCACCGTCACCCGAACGCCTCATCACCGCTGTTCAGGGGCGGCCGCCACCGGACCGCTCAACCGTGCCCCTTGCCCTTGCCATGGCCCTTCCCTTGGCCTTTGCCGTGGCCCTTGCCGCCTTGCTCCCCTTTGCCGTGCCCCTTGCCCTTCCCGTGCCCCTCGCCCGCCTGCCCCTTGCCCTTGCCGCCGTGGTCCCCGTCGTCGGGCTTCAGGACCGGTGACACGAGGTCGTGGGCCGCTTCCAGGGCCGTCGGCACGGGGCCGGTGTCGCCCGGGGACATGGCGTTGTCCTCGGCAGCCTGGGCCGAGAGCACCGGACCGAGCAGGAGACCGCCCCCCAGCGCCAGCACCGCCACCACCTGCCGCCCGCCGATGCGTCCGATGTGACCGGTCAAACGTCCACCTCCCTGTGCCGGCCGGGCCGTCGTGCCCGGCACAGGGAGGCTGGCAGATCCGGTGATCTACGCGTCGGCGAGTCCCGGACGGCTCCCACGGAAGGAGGAGGCCGGGACGCCGGAGGTGACGAACACGCGTGCTGCGGCCGTCGCCGCCGGCGTGCGCCGACGGCCGCTCAGCCGGCCTGGCAGACGCTGCCGTTGAGGCTGAAGGAGGCGGGTGCGCCGGTGTCACCGGTGTGGGTGGCCTGGAAGCCGACGATGGTGGAGGCTCCGGGCGCCAGGACGGCGTTGTAGGCCACGTTGCGCGCGGTGACGGTGCCGCCGGACGGCGAGAAGGTGGCGTTCCAGCCGGAGGTGATGGTCTGCCCGGACGGCAGGGTGAACGTCAGCGCCCAGCCGTCGACCTGCGTGGTGCCGGTGTTGGTGACGGTGATCTGCGCGGTCAGACCGGTGCTCCAAGTGCTGGTCGTGTACGCCACCCGGCAGGTGCCCGCCGGTGTGGTGGGCGGGTCGGTCGGAGGGTCGGTGGGCGGCTCGGTGGCCGTGGAGTCCAGCCCGAAGAAGGAGATGGCACGGGCGGCCATGCCGGCGGCCGGCAGGGTGTGGCCGGCGCCCTGGACGCTGATCGCCTCGACGGGGGCCTGGGTGCCGGTGCCGCCGTAGCGGGTGCGGGTCCAGGTGGACTGCGGATGGTCGGTGAGGGCCGGTGTCTGGCTCACGCCCAGCACATTGGTCCACTGCTTGATCTCTTCACCGAAGTTGGGGTACCGCAGGGTGGTGTCCTCGGTGCCGTGCCACAGCTGCATCCGGGGGCGGGGGCCGGTGTAGCCGGGGTAGGCGGCACGCGCCAGGTCGCCCCACTGCTGGGGCGTCCTGGTCACCGTGCCGTTGGCGCAGGCGCTGTTCCAGCTGGAGCCGTCGGTGGTGGCGAAGCAGCCGAAGGGCACCCCCATGAAGGCGGCGCCCGCCTTGAAGACGTCCGGGTAGTCGCCGAGCAGGACATTGGTCATCATGGCCCCGGACGAGGCCCCGGTGACGAAGACGCGGTTCGGGTCGGCGCCGTAGTGCTGTTCCGCGTAGGTGACCATCGACATGATGCCCACCGGGTCGCTGCCGCCGCCGCGCTTGAGCGCCTGGGGCGAGGACACGTCGAAGCAGCCGCCGCTGCGCGTGACCGAGGGGTAGACGACGAGGAAGCCGTAGCGGTCGGCCAGGGACGCGAACTCGGTGCCCGAGTAGAAGGCGGGCCCCGAGCCGGTGCAGTAGTGCACGGCCACGAGGACGGCGGGGCGGGCCGGCGCGCTGTCCGGGCGGTAGACGTACATGCGCAGGTTGCTCGGGTTGGCGCCGAATCCGGTCACCTCCGTCAGGGAGGCCGCGTGCGCGGCGGGCGCGGCCGTCAGCGTCAGTGCCGCGAGCAGCGGCACGATGACCGCGAGCAGGGCTGTGAGGAGCGACCGGAGTCCCGGCCTTCTTCGCGGCATGTCACCATCCTCCGAGGTCGAAACTTTCGGAACTGTTTCGGGAACGCGCCGCGTCACGTTAAGGGTGCCGCGCGACGACGTCAACCACCTCGGCTTCCCTACAACTGACGGGAAGATCAAGGGACGTAGCTCTTCGGCCATCGCTCGAAGACAGCGTCCGAACCGTTGACCGCCCTCGGTTCGGTTCGTAATCTGCGCGTAAACATTCGCTCAGTCCTGGCGAAACTTTCGACGAAGGAGATGGCATGTACATGCCTAGAGCACGGGTCGGATCCCGGCCCCGGGCACTCCCGAGACGAGCGGCGCGGGCGTTCACGTCCGCGCTGCTCGCCGCCGCCACGGTCACGGCCCTGGCACACAGCGCCGCGGCCGCCGACACCCTGGCCTCGGCCGCGGCCGGCAAGGGCCGTTACTTCGGCACCGCGGTCGCGGCGAGCCACCTCGGCGAGTCCGCCTACGCCGCCACGCTCGACCGGGAGTTCAGCGCGGTGACCCCGGAGAACGAGATGAAGTGGGACGCCACCGAGCCCACCCGCAACACCTTCAGCTTCGGCGCCGCCGACCAGATCGTGAGCCACGCGCAGAGCAAGGGCATGAAGATCCGCGGCCACACGCTGGTGTGGCACTCCCAGCTGCCCTCCTGGGTCTCCGGCCTGAGCGCCACCGACCTGCGCACGGCGATGAACAACCACATCACCCAGGTCATGCAGCACTACAAGGGCAAGATCTACGCCTGGGACGTGGTCAACGAGGCGTTCCAGGACGGCTCCAGCGGCGCCCGGCGCAGCTCGCCGTTCCAGGACAAGCTCGGCAACGGCTTCATCGAGGAGGCCTTCCGCACCGCCCGCGCCGCCGACCCGGACGCCAAGCTCTGCTACAACGACTACAACACCGACGGCGTCAACGCGAAGAGCAATGCCGTCTACAACATGGTCAAGGACTTCAAGTCCCGTGGCGTGCCGATCGACTGCGTGGGCTTCCAGTCGCACTTCAACAGCGCCTCCCCGGTGCCCTCCGACTACCAGGCCAACCTGCAGCGCTTCGCCGACCTCGGTGTCGACGTGCAGATCACGGAGCTGGACATCGAGGGCTCCGGCACCGCCCAGGCCACCAGCTACTCCAACGTCGTCAAGGCCTGTCTGGCGGTGACCCGGTGCACGGGCATCACCGTCTGGGGCATCACCGACAAGTACTCCTGGCGCAGCAGCGGCACTCCGCTGCTGTTCGACTCGAACTACGCCCCGAAGCCCGCGTACGACGCCGTGCTGGCCGCTCTCGGCGGCTCGAGCAGCGGCGGGGGCGACGGAGGCGGCGGTGACAACGGCGGCGGCACCGGTGCCACGTGCACCGTCAGCTTCACCAAGACCGCCGACTGGAACGACGGCTACAACGGCCAGGTCACCGTGAAGGCGGGTTCCGCCCCGATCACCGGCTGGACCACGGCGGTCACCTTCCCGGCCGGGCAGAAGGTGTCGACGCTGTGGAACGGCAGCGCGAGCTGGGACAGCAGCGGCACCGTGATGACGGTCCGCCCCACCTACAACGGCAACCTCGCGGCGGGCGCCTCGACCAGTTTCGGCTTCACCGTCCAGAAGAACGGCAACTCCGCCGTCCCGACGGTCGGGACCTGCACCGCGTCCTGATGTCCGGCCGTTCCGTGCGCCGGGCGCCCCATTCCATGCGCGCGACGCATGGTTCGGCCGCGGCTCAGGCATTGGACGCATGCGTCCTCTTGATCGACCCTTGAGGGAGACCTGTCCGTCCCCCGGTCCGTCCTGGAGTCGATCAGCCCATGAAGGCATCGCGTGGCGCCCCGCTCACCCCCGTGCCGCTCGCGGCGGCGGCGCGGGGCGCCGTCGCGCTCGCCGTGCCGCTCCTCGTGGGCGTGTGGACCGGGGCGGTGATCCCCGCCGTGATCGCCGGGATCGGCGCCCTGTGGGGGGTGGGCCAGGACGGCTCCGACCCCTACCGGCTGCGGGTCCGGCGGCTGGGCGGCATGGGCGGCTCGGCCGCCCTCGGCCTGCTCGCCGGGGAACTCGCGCTGCGCAGCGGACATCCGGCGGCCGTCACCGTCTGCCTCGGTGCCACCGCGCTGCTCGCGGGCGCGGTCAGCCTGCGCGGCCGCCTCGCCTCCGTGTCCGGCATGCATCTGCTGCTCGGCGCCACGGTCGGCAGCGGTGTTCCGGTACCGGGGCCGTGGTGGCAGCCACCTCTCGCGCTGCTCGCCGGGGTGGCCCTTGTCGTCGTCCTGTCCGCGACGCCCTGGCTGTGGCGCCGGCACGCCATCGAGCGGGCCGCCGTGCTCGCGGTGTACCGGGCCGCTTCCGGGGCGCTGTCGGCGGCCGGTTCGCCCGAGGCGGAGGCCGCGCGCCGACGGCTGACCGCGGCACTCGACGACGCCCACCAGGTGATGGGCCGCCATCTGACGGGCCGCGACCGGCCCCGGACGGAGCTGGGCGCGGTGCGCGACGCCTTCGACACGGCGGTGCGGCTGGGTGAGGTGACGTCCGCGCTGGTGTGGGAGGGACGTCCGCTGCCCCGGCACGTGACGGACGTACCGCTGCTGATGGCGGCGCGCCTGCTGCCGGACGGAGGCGCGGCGTCCGTCTCCCCCGCCGCGGACCCTTCGGGACCCGCGCCCGACCGCGGTGCCGACCCGTGCGACGCCGTCTCTCCGGGCGTGCGCGCGCTCCGCGGGCTGTACGCGGAGTCGGTGCTGCACACGGAGTCGGTGCCTCACGCGGAGTCCGTCGGGGCACGTGCGTCCGGCGTGGCGGTGCGTCTGCCGGCCTACCCGTGGCACGGGCGGGCTGCCCAGGCGCGGTACGCCGTGCTGCTGACGCTGTGTGTGCTCGTCGCCCAGCTCTGCGCCGAGCTGCTGCACGGGCCGCGCGGATACTGGCTCCCCATGACGGTGGCGTTCGTCTACAAGCCCGATTTCGGGCCGGTCCCGCGCCGCGCCCTGCACCGCTGCGCCGGAACGGTCGTGGGGGTGGCCGCCATTGGCACGGTGACCCTGCTGACGACGGACACGCTCGTCCTCATCGGCGCCGTGGCGGCCTTCGGCGCGCTGATGGCCGTCGGTGTACGCCACCACTACGCGCTCGCCACGACGGGTCTGACGGCGATCGTCTTCGTCCTCGTCGACATGCTCGGCGACCATCGCGCGCTGTACGCGGCGCGCATCCTGGACACGGCGCTGGCCGCCGCGATCGTCCTCGTCGCGCACTTCGCCCTGTGGCCGGACTCGGCGGCCGGCCGGGCCGCCGCGCAGACCGAGGCCGCCCTCGCCGCGGCACACCGGTACCGGGACCTGGCCGCCGATGCCACGCCGGCACAGCGGCACGCGCTGCGCCGGACCGCCTACCACCGGCTCGCCGAGGCACGCAGGGCCGTGGCCCACGCCCACGGCGAGCCGGGCCGCCCCGGACGTAGGGGCGGCAGGGGCGGCAGGGACGGCAGGGACGGCAGGGACGGCAGGGACAGGATGCTGCCGGACCGGGAGCACGTCATCGCCTCGGCGGAGCGGCTCTGCGACGCCGTCAGCGCACGGAACGTGGGCGCGCGACGGCCGGCCTCCGCGCTCCCGGTCCGCGCCTGCGCCGGGGCCCGCGCGATGGGAGGATGAGCGCGATGGATCTCCAGGTGCTGCGCTCCTTCCAGGCGGTGGCCGAGGGCCTGACGGTGACGGAGGCCGCCGCCGAGGCCCGCCTCACCCAGCCCGCCCTGTCGCGCGCGCTGCACCGACTGGAGGAGGAGGTGGGCGCGGAGCTCCTCCACCGCGTCGGCCGGGTGCTGCGCCCGACACCGGCCGGACGGGTGTTCAAGGAGTACGTCGACGCCGCTCTGGACAGCTACGACCGGGGGCGGCGGGCCGTGGCCGAGGTCGTCGACCCGGCCGCGGGCGTGGTGCCGCTGGCCTTCCTGCACACCCTGGGCACCTGGCTGGTGCCCAGGCTCGTCACCGGGTTCCGGGAGGCCTTCCCGCAGGCCCGCTTCGAGCTGCACCAGCACGGGGAGAACGGCCTGGTCCAGCATCTCCTCGACGCCACCGCCGACATGGCGATCACCAGCGGGGACCCGGGTCATCCGCTGATCACCTGGCGACGGCTCCTGGTCGAACCACTGTGGCTCGCCGTGCCCACCGGGCACCGTCTGGCCGGGCGCCCCCGGGTCCGGCTGGCCGAGGTCGCCGAGGAACCCTTCATCCTCCTCAAGCCCGGCTACGGACTGCGCAGCGTCACCGAGTCGCTGTGCCGTCAGGCCGGCTTCGCCCCGGTCGTCGGCTTCGAGGGCGAGGAGGTGCACACCCTGCGCGGCCTGGTGGCGGCCGGTCTCGGCGTCTCCCTGATCCCGTCCTCGCCGGACGCGGCGGCGACCGGTGACGTCCCGATCCGCTACCTGGAGATCACCGACGTGCGCGGCGCCCGGGACATCGGCATCGCCTGGCTCTCCGGACGCACCCTGCCCCCGGCCTCCCGGCGCTTCATCGAACACGCACTCCGGGTGACCGCCGCGGCGCCGGACGGCCGGTGGTGACCACCGACGAGGAGCCGGGCGCGGACCCGGGGCCGGAGACGCGGCGCAGAGACGAGGACCGGGCCTGGCCCGTGACCTCCGACGGCGACCGCGGACGAGGGCCCGGAACCGCACCCGGCGCCCGAACGGCGACCGCGGACAGGAAACCGAGACCTGACCGACGCCGCCGACGCCGCCGACGGCGACCGGCGCCGAGACGCCGAGGCGCCGGCGGCGGACCCGAGCCGTCGCCGGGCCGTACCCACCCGGTGCGCTGACATGCCCTTGCCTGGAGCAATGGAGCCCTCGGAACGGAGTTCCGCAGCAGGCTGGTGGCCTTGATCAAGCCCGCCGGGAGCTCCTGTGAACAGGCCGCCTGAGTGTTACCGCGCAGAACGTCGCCCGGTGCCGGGCCGCACGCTCGTGCGCCCGTGGTGTCCTGACGGGTCCGCCGTGCCACCGCCCGGTCCGCGCCGGGGCGCGCGGTGAGGCCGCCCGGCCGGCCCGGGGCCGCCCAGGCCCGTGCGGCGCGGGTGAAGGCCGCCCAGCCCCGGGTGCCCGCCCCTCCGCTGTGGCTGCGCCTGTTGCCGCTCGCCTATGTCGCGGGCGTCCTGGCCATCGAACCGCTCACTCCGGTGGACTGGCCCGTCAGCTTCCTGCTCACCGGCCTGCCGCTGGTCGCGGCCTTCGCCTACGGGCCCGCGGGGGTCGCCGTGATCACGGTGTTCGCCGTCGTGTTCGAGGGCGTGCTGGCGGGCACGCCGTGCTGCGCCGGGCGCATGGTCGTCGGCTATCTGTGGGACCGCCACTACGTGGCCAACTACGTCTGCACCGGCCTGGTGGGGATTCTCGGCGCGATCCTGGCGGTGCACCGGATGCGGCGGGAGCGGACGCTGGCCACGGTGCGTTCGGTGGCCGAGACCGCGCAGCGGGTGCTGCTGCGGCCGGTGCCCCGTCGCCTCGGCCAGGTCTTCGTCGAGACGCTCTACCTGTCCGCCGCCGCGGAGGCGCGCATCGGGGGCGATCTGTACGAGGCGGTACCGACGGCGTACGGGGTGCGGCTGCTCATCGGGGACGTGCGCGGAAAGGGCCTGCTCGCCGTGGAGACGGCCGCGACGATACTGGGCGCGTTCCGGGAGGCCGCGCACGACGAGCCCGACCTGGCCGGTGTGGCCTGCCGCGTGGAGCGGAGCATGAGCCGTCACGCCGCGCAGCTGCCCGGCAGCGAGCTGGCGGAACGCTTCGTCACCGCGGTGTTCGCCGAGATCCCCGAAGAGCCGGTCGTCCGCATCGTCAACTGCGGTCACCCGCCGCCCCTGCTCGTCCACGAGGGCCGCGTCACCGAGTTGCACGCGACCGACCCGTCACCGCCCATCAACCTCGGCGTGCTGATCGGCAACGGCTACCACGTGGACGTCGAACCGTTCCGTCCCGGGGACCAACTGCTGCTCTACACCGACGGCGTCACCGAGACCCGCGACGCCGAGGGGGCCTTCTATCCGCTCGCCGAGCGTGTCGCGCCATGGGCCGGGCTGCCTCCCCGCGCTCTGCTGGACCGCCTGCACGAGGACCTGCTCGTCCACAGCGGCGGCCACCTCGACGACGACATCGCCGCCCTCGCCGCGTACCGCCTGCCCAGTGAGCCCGCGGCGTGAGCGCACGCGGTCCGGATCCTTCCGGCCACCGCCACCACCGCCACGAGCGCCACGACCGCGCGTGCGCCGCGTGCGCCGCGGGTTCACTGGGCCCGTGGAGGAGCGTCGGGTGCGGGCGGCAGTGCCAGGTGCGCGAGGTCTCCGGGCCGCGGGGAGGTCACCGGCCACAGCGGTGGCGGGGTACCGTCGGCGACCGCGGCGGGGGCGTCGGAGAGCTTCATGCGCTCGCGCAGGCGGCCGTAGAAGTCCATCGGGCCCAGCCGCACGGCCCGCAGCCGGCGCGTGGAGGCGTAGACGCCGATCCAGTCCCCCGGGTCCAGCACTCCGCGCAGCTGGCCGTCGATGCTCACGACGGCCTGGCCGGAGTGGTCCAGCATGCGCAGGGCGATCGGCTCGTCCGGCGCGGCCACGACCGAGCGGTCGAACACCATGTGCGGGGCGACGGCCGTGAAGACGAGGGCGTCCGCGCGCGGGGAGACGACCGGGCCGCCCGCGGCGAAACTGTAGGCCGTCGAGCCGGTCGGGGTGGCGACCAGCAGCGCGTCGGCGGAGTACGACGCGAGCAGCCGTCCGGCGATGTAGACGCCGGCCGACACCTGGCGGTCGCGCGCCAGCTTCTCCACGACGATGTCGTTCAGCGCGGTGACGTTCAGGGCGATGCCCCAGTCGCCGCCGGACTCGCAGTCGGTGCGCACCCGTGGCGGGGGCAGCATCGGGCGGCGGCCGTAGCGCATGAGTTCCTCGATGCCGGCGGGCACCTCCAGGCGGCGCGAGGCGCGCATCGTGAGCAGTATGCGGCTCTCGACGTTGAGCCGCTGGGTGAGGACCGCGTCGAGCGCGGAGTGGACGAAGGCGACGGGCACCTCGGTGAGGAAGCCGACCCGGCCGAGGTCGACGCCCAGGACGAGGGCGTCGTGCACGGCGGCCAGCCGGGCGCCGCGCAGGAACGTGCCGTCGCCGCCCAGGGTCACGATGAGGTCCGGGTCGCCGGCGGCGTCGACCTCCTCCCAGGCGCTGTGCCGCCCGCCGTCGTGCCACACGTCGATGTCCGCGCACTGCACGGCATGGTCCGCGCACCATGCGCGCACGGCCCGCCCCGCGGCCATGGCCTCCGGGCGCCCCCCGTGCACGACCAGGCCGATCCGACGTACCGTCACATCCGTCTCCGAGTCGATGCGCGTCTCCACGCGGCGGGCGATGCCGGAAGCCATCCTGACCG
The DNA here is from genome assembly GCF_040628575.1 of Streptomyces sp. NPDC006393. NCBI lineage: Bacteria > Bacillati > Actinomycetota > Actinomycetes > Kitasatosporales > Streptomycetaceae > Streptomyces > Streptomyces sp. NPDC006393. Next base: position 74,569 of record NZ_JBEXZD010000015.1, on the reverse strand, counting down.
CGCGGGCCGCCTCCTCCCACGACGCCACGCCGCCGGACGCCCCTGTCCGCGTCGCACGGCACTTCCCGCGGCAGCCCGGCGCGACTCCTCCCGCGAGTAAAGAAAGCTTATGGTCTAGTCCAAAGACTCGTCTGGTCCAGACCAATCTATTGACGTGCTCGCAACACCGTCAGGAAGCTGGGGCCCACTTCCCCACACCCCCCTGGAGGCAGGTAGTGAGACGTCTTCACGCATGTCTGGGCGCAGCCACCGCCGTCGGGCTCGCCGCCGTCGGCACCACCGCGCTGGTCGCGGGCAGCGCCTCGGGTGCGACCACCCAGCTGAGCAACCGCTGGTACGCCGCGGCCCCGTATCTGATGCCACTGGACAACGACCCGCCGGACGCGGCCGCCATCATGGACGCCACCGGGCTGAAGGCGTTCCAGCTCGCGTTCATCCTCGCCCCCAACGGCGGCGGCTGCTCGCCCACCTGGGACGGCACCGCCTCGGTCTCCTCGGACACCGCCGTGAAGTCGGTGATCGACACCATCCGCGCCAAGGGCGGCGACGTCTCCGTCTCCATCGGCGGCTACGGCGGCACCAAGCTCGGCCAGGCGTGCTCGGACCCGGCCGCCACGGCCGCCGCCTACCAGCAGGTCATCACCAAGTACGGGCTGCACGCCATCGACTTCGACCTGGAGGAGCCGGAGTACGAGAACACCGCGGCCATCCACAACGAGATCGGTGCCGCGAAGATCCTCCAGCAGAACAACCCCGGCCTCTACGTCTCGGTCACCACCGCCGGAACGGCGGACGGCACCGGATGGTTCGGCAAGCAGATGCTGCTGGAGGCGAAGTCGCAGGGGTTCACCCCCAACAACTTCTCCATCATGCCCTTCGACGGCGGCTTCAACGGCGCGGCCTCCCAGACCAGCGCGCTGACCAAGTTCAACCAGGTCCTTCAGTCCACGTTCGGCTGGGACGAGGCGACCGCCTACGCCCACGAGGGCTTCTCGGGGATGAACGGCCGCAGCGACACCGGCGAGATGTTCTACCAGAGCGACTTCCAGACCGTGCTGGACTTCGCCACCACCCACAACATGGACCGCTTCACGTTCTGGTCCCTCAACCGCGACCGCCAGTGCTCCCCGCCCGACAACGGCGGCCGCACCTCCGGCACCTGCTCCAGCGTTCCGCAGAACGCGTGGGACTTCGCCAAGTTCTCGGTGAAGTTCGCCGGCGCCACCCCGCCCACCACCCCGCCGACCACGACGCCGCCCACCTCCTCCTCGCCGACCCCGCCGAGCACCGAGTGCAAGCCGGCCTGGAACGCGAGCACGGCGTACACCGGGGGCAGTGAGGTCTCCTACAACAAGCACAACTGGAAGGCCAAGTGGTGGACCCAGAACGAGGTCCCCGGCGCCTCCCAGTGGGGCCCGTGGCAGGACGAGGGCGCCTGCTGACGGCCACCGCGGTCGCCCGCCGGTCCGGCCGCAGCGGGCCGGCGGCCCGCTCCGGCCGGACCGGCGCCCCCACCCCGCTCCTGTGCGTCGCGACCAGCCGAACGGGTGACGTCGCGACGGGCCGCCGTCCCGCCGTCGGCGTAGGGTGACCATGCCGGGGCAGTGCCCGGCGGGCGGGCGACGGCCGGCCCCGGCGGGAGGTGCCTGGCATGTCGGACGATCCGCGGGAGCCGCGACCACTGCCGGGCCGCGGGACCGTGGAGGATCTCAGCGCCCAGGTGCGGCAGTTGGCGCTGGAGCAGCGGCGGCTGCGGCGGCTGCTGGACGCGGTGGTGGCGATCAGCGCCGACATGGACACGCGGACGGTGCTCCAGCACATCGTGAACACCGGTGTCGACCTCGTCGCCGCCCGGTACGGCGCCCTCGGTGTGCTCGGGGACGACGGGGAGTTCGCGGACCTGATCACCTCCGGTGTGGACCGGACGCGGCTGCTGGCCGAGTCCGGACTGCCGCAGGGCCACGGGCTGCTGGGCGCCCTGATCGCGGACCTCGCGCCGCTGCGCGTCGACGACATCGCCGCCGACCCCCGCTCGGTCGGGTTCCCGGCCGGCCACCCGGTGATGACCACCCTTCTCGGGGTCCCGTTGCGGGTGCGCGGGACCGTGTACGGCACCCTCTACCTCGCCGACAAGCTCGACGGGACGCCGTTCGGTGACGACGACGAGGCCCTGCTGACCGCGCTGGCCAGCGCGGCCGGCGTCAGCATCGAGAACGCCCGGCTGTACGAACACCTCAAGCGGGCCGCCGAGCAGTTCCAGCGCCGGCTGCTGCCCGTGCTGCCCGATCTGGCGCCCCTGGAGGTGGAGGTCCGCTACCAGCCGGCGTCCGAGCTGCCCAGGCTCGGCGGGGACTGGTACGACGCCGTGCTCCTGCCGGACGGGGCGGTCCTCGTCGTGGTGGGGGACGTCACCGGCCACGACGTGGAGGCGGCGCCGATGATGGGGCAGATCCGCAGCATGCTGCGGGCGCTGGCGTTCGACCGGTGCGGGCCGCCCAGCCTGGTCGTGGACCGGCTCGACCACGCGCTGACGATGTACACCGACCCCACGGCGGCCACGCTGGTGATGGCCCGCATCGAGCACGAGCCGGGCGCCGGATACACCATGTGCTGGACCAACGCCGGCCATCCGCCGCCCCTGCTGATCACGGCCGACGGCTCCGCGCGATGGCTGGCGCCCGAACCGCACGGCATCCCCGTCGGCGTCGATCCGAGGCTGTACCGCCCCGACCACACCCACGCGCTGCCTCCGGCGAGCACGCTCCTGCTGTTCACCGACGGCCTGGTCGAACGTCGCGGGCAGGACATCGGAACCGGGCTGCGACAACTGGCCGACCGCGCCGCCGCCCTGGCCACGGCCCCGCCGGCCGTCATCTGCGACCGCCTGATCTCCCGCGAGGACACCTACGACGACGACGTGGCCCTGCTGGCCCTGCGGGTGCCGGACACGACGCCCGGGACACCGCCCGGGGCGGACACGCCCGCGTAAGGGCGGCGCGGCGGCGCGGCGCATCTCGGACGGCGAGGCGGTCCAGCGCGGCAAGGCGGTCGTGGGGGGCGAGGCGGTCGTGGGGGGCGAGGCGGTCGTCGGCGGCGAGGTCGCGCGGCCACTCGTCCGGGCGGGCGTCCTCCGTCACGTACGGCCGTCCGGGCCGTGGTCCTCGGGGGCCCGTTCCTCTCCCGTCCCCGCGTGCGGCGGCGGGTCGAAGTGGACGGTGATCCGCTCGAAGCCCTTGAAGGACTCCGTCGTCGCGTAGGACCGGTAGGCCCGCTGGTCGCCCGCGCTGAGGTGGACGCGGTCGGTGAAGGGGCTGAGCAGGCTCCTGGGCCACAGCCGCATGCACCGCACCGCGCTGATCTCCGCCGTGACCAGGTACACCAGCGCCCCGAGGTAGATCCAGGCCAGCAGGCCGAGCACGATGCCGAACAGTCCGTACGTCGCCGTGGTGCCCCGGAGCACATGGCCGACGTAGTAGGTGCCGCCCCACAGCAGCCCCTGCCAGGCGCACGCCGCGCCCAGCGCCGGGCCCCACATCACGCGCAGCGGCAGCGGGCGCCGGGTGAGCAGCCGGTAGCTGCCGATCAGGAGGGCGGCGTTCAGCAGGACGGCGAGGATCCCGGCGGCCACCTGCACGCCGACCGCCAGCCGCGCGCCGAAGATGCCCGCCGCCCACTCGGCGGCCGTGGACACACCCGTGATGACGCACAGACCGAGCGCCAGCAGCGACAGGAACTTCAGCCCCTTCAGACGCGAACGCAGCGGGTCCGGCCGGGCGTGCCGGGGCACGGCGAAGATCTTGTTCAGCGCGTGCTGGGCGGCCTGGGCGACGTTCAGCGCGCCGTAGAGGCTGCCGATCACACCGACCGCCACGGCGATGGTGCTGCCGTGGAAGGAGTGGATGTTGTGGGCGATCTGGTCCCCGATGACCGGGAACTCGCTGAGCGCGGAGTTCAGCAACTGGTGCTGGAGGTGGGGGCTGCCGCTGAGGACCGAGCTGAGCACCGCGACGAGGAAGAGCATCAGCGGGAACAGCGACAGGAAGCCGTAGTAGGTCAGCAGCGCGGCCAGATAGGCGGCCTGGTCGTCGTAGAACTTGTAGATCACGGCCAGCGGCAGGCCCGCCCAGCGATGCCGTCGCTGGTAGGCATCCAGTCGGGCCAGCACGTCCATGCGCTCTTCCACACCGTCGGCCGTGGCTCCGCTGACACCGGACGCCACTCGTTCCAAGTGCCCTGGTCAGGCCGTTTCATGCGGAACGGCGGAGCCCGGCGGCGCGGCGGACGGGCGTACGGCGGCGCGCGGCCCCACGTACGGCGGCGCGGGGCCGCCGTTGCGCCGGTCGGGCCAACACACCGGGCCCAGGCGGGCGGGGCCGCGTGAGCGGTGCGCCGGTGGTGGAAGGCATGGCGCACACGCGAATGCGAGGGAGGCCGGATGCCCGATGCCGTGACCCAGGACGCCGTGCCGTGCGCTGCCGCCGTCGACGACGGTGCCCAGCCCGCCGACCGGGGCGGGCCGGGCTTCGAGCAGTTGAGCACGGTGGCCGACGCGGTCCTCTACGAGGGCTACCTGCTCTACCCGTACCGCCGTTCGTCGCCCAAGAACCGGGTCCGGTGGCAGTTCGGCGTGCTGCTGCCCCGGAACTGGGTGGAGCGGGACGGCCCGGTCGCGGCCGGTGTGTCCGGCTCCGCCGACTCCTGGTACCAGCGGACCGAGTGCCTGCTGCGGGTGCGGCGGCCGGAGGCCGCCCTGCGGGTGCGGGTGCGGTACCTCCAGATGCGGCACAAGCAGGTGGAGGCCGCGGACGCGGACGGCGGGCACCGCCCGGTCGGGTCGCTGCGGACCGACGACGGCACGGCCCATCTGACCTTCGACGAGGCGGTGCCGTGCGAGAGCGACCTCGCCGTCGCCCTGGACGACCTGCTCCGGCGTGACCTCACCGTCCCGGTGGGCGCGGCGGCCGGCACCGAGACCCGGCCGCTGCCCTCGGGCACCGGACGGGTGGTGCGGCGGCGCGAGGAGGTCCGGGCGAGCACCGCGCTCACGGCCGAACGGCTCGCGCCCGGCCTGGTCCGCCTGCGGGTGCGCACCGAGAACACGGGGCGGGCCCCGGACCCGGCCGCGGGGCGCGCCGAGGCGCTGCGCCACGCGCTCATCGCGACGCACTGCCTGATCGGCGGCGTGGGCGTGGAGTTCGTGTCGCTGATCGATCCGCCCCCGGATCTGGCGGAGCACGTGGCCGCGTGCCGCAACGAGTTCACGTTCCCCGTCCTCGGCGGACCGGCGCCCGCCGACGGCGACGGTTCCGGGAGCACCGGGCCGGTCCTGCTCTCCTCGCCGATCATCCTTCCCGACCGTCCGCGGGTGGCGCCGGAGAGTCCCGGCGATCTCCACGACGCCGCGGAGATCGACGAGATCCTGACGCTGCGCACGATGCTGCTGACCGACGAGGAGAAGGCCGAGGCCCGGGCGACCGATCCGCGGGCCGCCGAGATCCTCGACCGGGTGGACACCATGCCCCCGGAGGTGTTCGCCCGGCTGCACGGCGCCATCCGCTCGCTCGCCCCGGCACGGCGGGAGCCGTCCGGCCCGCCGCGTCCCGCCTGGTGGCAGGAGGGCGGCGACGACGGCCTGTCCCCCGCCACGGACACGGTGCTGGTCGGCGGCGTGCGCGTGGGCGGCGGCAGCAGGGTCCGGCTCCGGCCGCACGGCCGGGGTGCCGACGCCCAGGACATGTTCCTGGCCGGGCGCACGGCGCGGGTCGCCGCCGTACGCCACGACGTGGACGGCGGTGTGCACCTCGCCGTCACCGTGGACGACGACCCCGCGGCCGAGCTGCACACGTGGTACGGCCGCTTCCACTACTTCCGTCCCGACGAGCTGGAGCCGCTGCCCGACCAGCGGACCCCCACATCCCGAGCGGACCACACGCTCACACCAACCCCATCGGACACGGACAGCGAGGGACAGCAACCGAGATGACCACCACCGAGGCCCGCTCCACGGCACGCAAACCCGCGCAGATCGTGGACATGTCCTGGGACCCGATCACCCGGATCATCGGCAACCTGGGCATCTACACGAAGATCGACTTCGCGAACCAGGAAGTCGTGGAGTGCCGCTCCACGTCCTCCCTGTTCCGCGGCTACTCCGTCTTCATGAGGGGCAAGGACCCCCGCGACGCCGGGTTCATCACCTCCCGCATCTGCGGGATCTGCGGCGACAACCACACCACCTGCTCCAACTACGCCCAGCAGATGGCCTACGGCGTCAAACCCCCGCCGCTGGCCGAGCACATCACCAACCTCGGCGAAGCCGCCGAATACATGTTCGACCACACGATCTTCCAGGACAACCTGGTCTTCGTCGACTTCTGCGAAGCCATGGTGAAGGCCACCAACCCGTCCGTCCTGGCGCGAGCGGAGCGCACCGAGGCCCCACGCGGCGGCGTCCACGGCTACCGGACGATCGCCGACATCATGCGCGCCTTCAACCCCTTCGAGGGGGAGGTGTACAAGCAGGCGCTGAAGGTCTCCCGGGTGACGCGGGAGATGTTCTGCCTCATGGAGGGCCGCCATGTGCACCCGTCCACGCTGTATCCGGGCGGGGTGGGCACCATGCCCCAGCCCACCCTCTTCACCGACTACCTCTCCCGCCTGCTGAGAGTGCTGGACTTCGTCAAGCAGGCGGTGGCGATGAACGACGACGTCTTCGACTTCTTCTACGAGGCCCTGCCCGGCTACGAGGAGGTCGGCCGGCGCCGGATCCTGCTGGGCTGCTGGGGCGCCTTCCAGAACCCCGACTCCTGCGACTACCGCTACGAGCGCATGAACGACTGGGGCCGGGACATGTTCGTCACCCCCGGCATCGTCGTGGACGGCGAACTGGTCACCAACGACCTGGTCGACATCAACCTCGGTCTGCGGATCCTGCTGGGCTCGTCGTACTACGAGGACTGGGTGAACGAGGATCCGTTCGTCACCCACGACCCGCTCGGCAACCCGGTCGACATCCGCCACCCCTGGAACCAGACCACCCTGCCCGCACCGCAGAAGCGCGACTTCGACGGCAACTACAGCTGGGTGATGAGCCCCCGCTGGTACGACCGGCGCACCGGCGACCACCTGGCCCTGGACACCGGCGGCGGACCGCTGGCCCGTCTGTGGACCACCGCGCTCAGCGGCCTCGTCGACACCCCCTACGTGAAGGCCACCGGGCACAGCGTCCGCATCACCCTGCCCAAGAGCGAGAAGCTCCCCGAGACCACCCTGGAGTGGCACATCCCCAAGTGGTCCAACACCATCGAACGGGACCGGGCGCGGCCCTACTTCGTCGCCTACGCCGCCGCCATGGCCGTCCAGTTCCTCGAACGCGCCATGGAGCTCGTCCGCGGCGGCGACACCAAGGTGTTCGAGAACTTCGAGGTCCCCGACGAGGCCATCGGCTGCGGCTTCCACGAGGCCGTCCGCGGTGTGCTCTCCCACCACCTCGTCATCCGGGACAAGAAGATCGCGAACTACCATCCGTACCCGCCCACCCCGTGGAACGCCAGCCCCCGCGACAACTACGGCACCCCCGGCCCGTACGAGGACGCCGTCCAGGGGCAGCCGGTCTTCGAGGAGAACGGCCCGGACGACTTCAAGGGCGTCGACATCATGCGCACCGTCCGCAGTTTCGACCCGTGCCTGCCCTGCGGCGTCCACATGTACATCGGCAACGGCAGGACCCTCACCACCAGCCACACGCCCACCTACGGAGCCGGCCATGGCTGACGCCGGGCACGCCTTCCCCGCGGGCCGCCTCAAAGACCCGGACGTGGAGGTCCGGCTCGCCCGGATCGACGAGCTGCTCGCCGGGTTCGACTGCGCGCCCGGTCCGACGGTGCGCCTGGCGGTGGAGGCGGTACGGCTGCTGACGGAGGTCTACGGCGAGGCACTGGCCCGGGTGCTGGAGCGCGCGGACGACGCACTGGCGCGGCAGCTGGCCGAGGACGAGCTGCTGGGGCATCTGCTGGTGCTGCACGGGATCCATCCGGAGCCCGTCGAGCGCCGTGCCGCGCGCGCGGTCGAGCGGCTGCGGCCCGTGGTGCGCGAACGCGGCGGCGACGTCGAGTGGGCCGGTGTCGACGGATCGGTGGCCCGGGTCCGTCTGAGCACCGGCGGAGGCTGCGGTTCCGGGTGCGGCGGCGGGTCGGGCGACATCGGCGGGGCGATGCGTGAGGCGGTGCGCGAGGCGGTGCTCGCCGCCGCTCCGGAGCTGACCGCGGTGGAGTCCGTCGCGGACGCCGCCGACCGGCGGGCGGCACCGGCGTTCGTGCCGCTCGACGCCCTGGTACGACGGCCCACGGGCGCGGCCCCGGCAGGGGAGGCGCGGTGAGCTCGGACGGGGCGCTGGCCCGCCTGATCCGCTCCTCGGCCTCGGCCCCGGCCGGGACCGAGGCGTGCGAGCTGTGCGCCGCGCCGGTGCCCGAGGAGCACCCCCACCTTTACGACACCGCGCAGGCGGAGCTCTGCTGCGCCTGCGGACCCTGTTCCGTGCTGTTCGCCGGGGACGGCGCGGGCGGCGGGCGCTTCCGGCCCGTGCCACGGCGCCGGATCCGGCTGCGCGGGATCGACACCCAGACGCTCGGGGTGCCGGTCGGTCTGGTGTTCTTCGTGCCGCACGCCGACGGCACGGTCACCGCCCAGGGGCCGAGCCCGGCCGGGGCGATGCGGTGGGAGGTGGACGCGGCGGCCTGGCGTCGGGCCGCCGAGCGGTGTCCCGAACTGGCCGCCATGGAACCGGAGGTGGAGGCGCTGCTGGTGAACACCGTCCGCGGCCTCGACCACCACTGGATCGTGCCCGTCGACGACTGTTTCCGGATGGTCGCCGTCGTGCGCCGGGAGTGGCGGGGGCTGTCGGGCGGCGGCCGGGTGTGGCCGGCCGTGGCGGAGTTCTTCGCCGGGCTCACCGAACGGTGCTGAGCAACGGGGAGTGACCGTGCACGAGTTGTCGATCGCGACCGCGATCGTGGAGCGGGCCGAGGAGTGGGCGCGGGCCGACGGGACGGGCGCCGTCGCGTCGGTGACCGTGCGGGTCGGTGAGCTGTCCGGCGTGGTGCCGGACGCGCTGGACTTCGCCTTCGAGGTGGCCCGGGAGGGCACCGCCCTGGCCGGGGCCCGGCTGGTCGTCGAGCAGGTGACGGCACGGGCGTACTGCGACCCGTGCGCCGCGGAGTTCGCGGTGGGCATGCCGCCGTTCTTCTGGTGTCCGCGCTGCGACCACCCGTCGCGGGACCTGCGCGGCGGACGGGAGCTGGAGATCACCGCCGTCGAGCCGGCGCCCGCACACTGACCGCCCCTCCGCACTCCGGCGGTCCCGGGAGGACGCGATCCCGCCAGTGCCCGACACACCGGCGGGGTCGCCTCCCCCGGGACCGCGGCTGCCCCGGGCCGGCGGCGGCTGCCCCGGGTCAGCAGATGCGCGGCAGTTGCTCCCCGAGCGGCAGGTCGACGACCCGGGTGCCGCCCAGGCCGGTGGAGACGACGACCATGCCGGGGTGTTCGGCGACGCACTCGCCGATGAGCGCGGCTCCGCCGCCCTGCGGGTGGGCGCGCATCGCCTCCAGCACCGCCTCGGCCTCCGTCGGCGGCACGAAGGCCACCAGCCGTCCCTCGTTGGCGACGTACAGCGGGTCGAGGCCGAGGAATCCGCAGGCGTTCGCGACGGCCTCCGGTACGGGGATCGCGCGCTCCTGGAGCCGGACGCCGGTGCCGGAGGCGCGGGCGATCTCGTTGAGGGAGGCGGCGAGCCCGCCCCGGGTGGGGTCGCGCAGTACATGGACGTCCGGGGTGACGGCCAGCATGGCCGCCACCAGGTCGGCCAGGGGCGCCGTGTCACTGGCGATCTCGACGCCGAACTCCAAGCCCTCCCGCACGCTCATGACGGCCACGCCGTGCAGCCCGATCGGGCCGCTCACGATCACGGCGTCCCCCGGGCGGGCCCGCTGGGGGCGGATGTCCACCCCCTCGGGGACGAGCCCGACCCCCGCGGTGGTGACGTACACACCGTCGCCATGGCCTGCCTCCACCACCTTGGTGTCGCCGGTGGCCACCGTGACGCCCGCCGCCTCGGCCGCCGCGCCCATGGCGCGCGCGACCCGGTCGACGACGGCCAGCTCCACGCCCTCTTCCAGGACGAAGGCCGCCGAGAGGTAGGCGGGGCGTGCACCACTCATGGCGAGGTCGTTGACGGTGCCGTTGACCGCCAGGTCGCCGAGGCTGCCGCCGGGGAAGAACAGCGGCCGCACGACGTAGGAGTCGGTGGAGAACGCCAGCCGGGCGCCGCCGAGATGGAGGACGGCCGAGTCGCCCATGCCGGCCAGGACGGGGTTGCCGTAGGCCGGGGCGAACACGTCGTGGATCAGTTCGGCGGACAGGGCGCCGCCTCCGCCGTGGCCCATGACCACGACCGGCTGGTCGCGCAGGGGGGCGGGGCAGGTCCAGTTCGCGGGGTCGACGGGGGCGTCAGGAGCCTCGGGTGCCTCGGGAGCCAGTTCAGCCAACGGGATTCATCTCCTCCTGCGGGATACGGGAGCCCGGTGCCGGAGTGCCGTTCATCCGGCGGTACAGGTAGTAGGCCGCGCAGGCGCCCTCGCTGGAGACCATGGTGGCGCCGAGCGGGGTGCGCGGGGTGCAGGCGGCGCCGAACGCGGCGCACTCGGTGGGCTTGATCAGCCCCTGGAGGACCTCGCCGGCCCGGCACACGGCGGGTTCCTCCGTGCGGATGCCGGTGACGTCGAAGCGGTGTTCGGCGTCGTAGGCGCGGTAGGCGTCCGACAGCCGCCAGCCGCTGGCGGGGATGCGTCCGATGCCGCGCCAGTTGCGGTCGGCGACCTCGAAGACCTCCTGGAGCATGCGCAGCGCGGCCGGGTTGCCGTCCTCGCGCACCGCGCGCGGGTAGGCGTTCTCCACCCGGTGCTCGCCGCGCTCCAGCTGGTGGACGGCGCGACGGACGCCTTCGAGGATGTCCAGCGGTTCGAAGCCGGTGACCACGATCGGGACGCGGTGCCGCTCGGCCAGCTCCGGGTACTCGGCGGTGCCCATGACGCTGCACACGTGCCCGGCGGCCAGGAAGCCCTGCACCCGGCAGGCGGGCGCGGTCATGATGGCCTCGACGGCCGGCGGGACCCGGACGTGCGAGACCAGCAGGCTGAAGTTGTCCAGGCCGAGGCGGCGGGCCTGGTGCACGGCCATGGCGTTGGCGGGCGCCGTCGTCTCGAAGCCGATGGCGAAGAACACCACCTGCTTGTCGGGGTGCTCCCGGGCGAGCCGGAGCGCGTCGAGCGGCGAGTACACCACCCGTACGTCACCGCCCTCGCCCTTGACGCGGAACAGGTCGCGGTCGGTGCCCGGCACCCGCAGCATGTCGCCGAACGAGCAGAAGACGACGTCCGGGCGTGCGGCGATCTCCAGGGCCTTGTCGATGACCTCCAGCGGGGTGACGCACACCGGGCACCCCGGGCCGTGGATCAACTCCAGCTTTTCCGGCAGCAGTTGGTCGATGCCGTGCCGGATGATGGAGTGGGTCTGGCCCCCGCAGACCTCCATCAGCGCCCACGGCCGGGTGACCGTCGCGTGGATCTCGTCCAGCAGCCGCCGGGCCAGCTGGGGGTCGTTGAACTCGTCGATGTACTTCATCGGGCCTCACTCCCGTCGTGTTCGCGCCCGACGGCCGCGGGGACCTGCGGGGCCTCGCACCGGCTCCCGGCCTGCTCGGCCGCCTGCCGCCAGGCGTCGCCGAACTCCTCCTCCAGCAGCCCCAGTTGCTGGAACAGCTCCAGGGACGCCCGGGCCGACGCCTCGTCCAGCCGTTGCAGGGCGAACCCGACATGGACGATCACGTACTCCCCCACCCGCAGGTCGGGCAGGTACTCCAGACACGCCTGTTTGCGGACCCCGCCGAAGTCGACGACGCCGGTGAGCGGGTCGGCGCGGTGGTCGATGGACACGACCTTGCCGGGCACTGCCAAACACATGGGTCACTCCGTCTCGTGGTTGTCCGGGGTCTCGTCGCCGTCCGGGGTCCGTCGCCGCCCGTGCGCCGCGACCACGAGCTGCCCGAGGGCCAGTCCGCCGTCGTTGGGCGGGACCTCGCCGTGGCGCAGTACGGCGAAGCCGTCCGCGGCCAGCAGCGCGGCGCACTCCTCCTCCAGCAGGCCGTTGGCGAAGACGCCGCCGCTGAGGACCACGGTGGTCAGGCCCGTGGCCCCGCGGGCGCGGCAGCAGATCTCCGCGACGGCACGTGCCACGCCCCGGTGGAAACGTGCCGCGAGGACGGGTGCGGGGGTGCCGCGCCGCCGGTCGGCGAGGAGCGCCCGCAGCATGGGCGCGGGGTCGCAGCGCACCGGGCCGGCTCCGGTGGTCAGGTCGAAGGGGTACGCCGCCCGGTCCGCGCCGTGGGCCTCGGTGGCCGCCGCCTCCAGTTCGAGCGCGGCCTGTGCCTCGTAGTGCGCGCGGTGGCAGATGCCGGCCAGGGACGACACGGCGTCGAAGAGCCGGCCCATGCTGGAGGTCGGCACGCAGGCCAGGCCCCGCTCCAACTGCCGTCGCAGCACGGTCCGTTCCTCGGGTGCGCAGGCGGTGACGCTGGGCAGGCCGGGGTCCCACGGCAGGCCCGCCGCCCACAGCCGGGCCAGTGCCAGGCGGCACGGGTTGGCCACCCCGGCGTCGCCGCCGGGCAGCGGGGCGGGGGCCAGGTGGGCGAAGCGGCGGTGGCCCGCGTAGTCGGCGAGGAGGAACTCGCCGCCCCAGACGGTGCCGTCGTCGCCGTACCCGGTGCCGTCGAAGGCGACGCCGATGACCGGTGTGGTGCCGTCGAGGCCGTGCTCGGCCATCGCCGAGGCGATGTGCGCGTGGTGGTGCTGGACGAACACCGGCTCCGGGCGGGCCAGTCCGGCGGCCCGCCGACGTGCCCGGCGGGCGGAGTGGTAGCCGGGGTGCCGGTCGGCGGCGACCAGTTCGGGGCTCACCCCGGTGAGGGCCAGCACATGCCGTTCGGCCCGCCGGGCGGCCTCCAGGCCGGCCAGGTCGCCCATGTCGCCGATGTGCGGGCCGAACCAGGCCTGGTCGCCCTCGCCGACGCAGAGCGCGTTCTTCAGGTCGCCGCCCACCGCGAGCGCGGGACGCACCGGGAACGGCAGGCGCAGCGGGCGGGGCACATAGCCGCGGGAGCGGCGCAGCACCTGCTCGGTGCCGTCGGGGCGTACCCGGACCAGCGAGTCGTCGCACGGACAGGCGATGGGCCGGTCGTGGGTGAGCCAGGCGTCGGCCAGCCCGGCCAGCCGGGTCAGCGCCTCGTCGTCGTCGGTGACGATGGGTTCCCCTGAGCGGTTGCCGCTGGTCATCACCAGCAGTCGGGGACCGGGCGGGTCGCCGGGCAGCCCGAACAGCAGGGTGTGCAGGGGGGTGTAGGGCAGCATCACGCCGATGTGCGGGCTGCCGGGACACACCTCGTCGGCGGGCCGGGGGCCCGCGCCCGGGGTGCGGCGGCGCAGCAGGACGATGGGCCGCCGGGGGCCGGTGAGCACGGCCCGTTCGCGCTCGCCCAGGACGGCGAAGCGCTCCGCCGTGGCCAGGTCCGCGCACATCACCGCGAAGGCCTTGCCGCCCCTGTCCTTGCGGGCGCGCAGACTGGCGACGGCGCGGGAGTCGGTGGCGTCGCAGGCCAGGTGGTAGCCGCCGACGCCCTTCACGGCGACGATGCGGCCGGCGGCGAGCAGCGACCGGGCGCCCGCGAGGGCTTCGGCGTCCCGGGCCGGGCGCGGGCCGCCGCCGTCGACGGGCACCAGACGCAGCCGGGGTCCGCAGTCGGGGCAGGCCACGGGCTGGGCGTGGAAGCGCCGGTCGGCGGGGTCCGCGTACTCGCGCGCGCAGTGGGGGCACATCGGGAAGGCGCCCATGGTGGTGGCCGCGCGGTCGTAGGGCATCGCGGTGGCGATGGTGAACCGGGGGCCGCAGTGGGTGCAGGTGATGAACGGGTGCCGGTGGCGGCGGTCGGCGGGATCGGCCAGTTCCCGCAGGCAGTCGGCACAGGTGGCGGTGTCGGGCGGGAGCTGGGTGCGGCCGGCGGACCGCTCGGTGGGGCGGATGGCGAAGGGGCCGGTGGCGCCCGTGACGGGCAGCTCTTCGAGTCCGATGCCGCTCACGACGGCGAGGGGCGGTGGCTGTTCGGCGAGCCGGTCGCAGAACCGGGCCACGCCGTCCGGGGGACCCTCGACCTCGATCAGCACCCCACCCGCGGTGTTGCTCACGAAACCGGCCAGCGCCAGGTCGGCGGCGAGCCGGTGCACATACGGCCGGAAGCCCACGCCCTGCACCGTGCCGCGCACGGTGAGCCGGCGGCGTACCGGGGCGATGGCCGGGGCGGTCATGAGGCGGGAGTGGTGGCCGGGCGGGGCTGGGCTCGGGTGTCGTCGGCGTACTCGTCGACGGCTGCGTGGACGGGGCCTGGGCGGTGGCGGTGGCTGTGGTCGTGGCTGTGCTGAGTGCTGTGAGGGCGCGGGGCGAGGGGCGGATGGTGCGGCGGGGTGCCGTCGAGGGCGGCGAGCGCCCGGTCCAGCACGGTGTCGACGCCGTCGCCGGTGCGGGCGCAGGACCGCAGGATCTCCACCCCGGGGTTGACCCGGTGGACGTTGGCCCGGAAGGCGTCCTCGTCGAAGCCGGCCGGCTCGGCCAGGTCCGTCTTGGTGACCACGACCAGGTGGGCGGAGCCGAACGCGGTGGGGTACTTCAGCGGCTTGTCCTCGCCCTCGGTCACGGCCATCAGCACGATGCGCAGGCTCTCGCCGAGGTCGTACGAGGCCGGGCAGACGAGGTTGCCGACGTTCTCCACGAACAGCACCCGGGTGGCCGCGGGCAGCCGGCCCGCCAGCCGGGCGCGCACCTGGCGGGCCTCGAGATGACACAGCCCGTCGGTGAGCACCTGCTGCACCGGCGCGCCCGAGCGGGCCAGCCGGCGCGCGTCGTTCTCGGTGGCCAGGTCCGCGGTGAGCGCGGCCACCGGGACGCCTCGCTCGACCGCCCGGGCCAGCACCCGGCCGAGGAGTTCGGTCTTGCCGCTGCCGGGGCTGGACAGCAGATTCACGAGGGCGGTCCCCTGCCGGGCCAGGTCGGCTCTCAGTGCCTCGGCCAGGTCGTCGTTCTTGGCGAGGACAGCCTGCTTGACGTCCTGTGTGACGTCGGCGGACCGGCACATGTCGCTTCTCCTCGCGTCGGTTGGGGTCCTCGCGGTCGGTTCGGGTCCTCGCGGTCGGTTCGGGGAGGGACCGCCGGCGACGGTCGGGGCCGTCCGTCCCTCACCGATCTTGTGCGGTGCCGGCGGCCGGAAGCGGCAGCGCAGCCGTGTGCGGCGGCGCGGATTCGTCCGGGCGGCCCAAGGACGGGGTGGCCGCGGGGTCGGCGAGCAGGACCGGGACGATGGTGTGCAGCGCCCGGACGGCCCGGTCGACGGCGGCGCCGACCGGCCCGCTGAGCCCCGGCATGATGTCCTCGTCGCCACGCGGGAGGACGTCGGGCTCGCAGGCGAGGACGAGGACCCGCGGCAGCGGTCCGTCGCCGAGGCGGGCGGCCAGCGCCAGCACCTTCGCGGGGTCCATGCCGTGGGCCTCGGGTGCGGCCGCGGTGGAGGCGTCGGGCGGGTCCGGCTCGATCAGGGACAGGGTGCCGGGCCGGTGCCCCCGCGGGGCCGCGTCGACCAGGACGGCGGTGTCGTATCCGTCGAGCAGTTCGTAGGCGAGGTCCAGGCCGCGGATGCCGAAGTCACGCACCCGCACGGCGGCCGGCAGCGGCCGGGACGCGAGCGCCCGCACGACGTGGGGGCCGAAGGCGTCGTCGGCGAGGAAGATGTTGCCGACGCCCGCGACGAGCATCCGGGGGCGGGAGGCGGGAGGGGGCGTCATCGCGCGTGCCCGCCGGCCGGGCGGAGCACGGGCGGGGCCAGAGGGTCGGCGGGGCCGCTCGGCGTCTTGCGGACGAACGCCGAACGCAGTGCGTGGTAGGGCGCTGTGGGGTCGAAGAAGATGTCGTACATGCGGGCGAGTTCGGCGCGCCGGTGGTCCGCGAGGGGCCGTACGGCCTCGTCGCGTGCGCGGGCCGCCGCCTTGGCCTCGATGCGCCGGGCGAGGTCGGGAGCGGCGGCGAGCTCGGCCGCCCTGCGGGCGGTCTCGGCGGGGAACTCCCCCGGCAGGACGGGCAGCAGACGGTCCACCAGGCCGAGGCCGTGCGCGGTGGCGGCGCTCACGGGCAGCGCCTCGGTGGTGAGCCGTTCGGCGGTCCGCGCGCCGACGCGGCGCGGCAGGCTGTAGGTCCAGTACTCGGAGCCGTACAGGCCCATGCGGCGGTAGTGGGGGTTGAGCACGGCGCCGCCGCGGCACCACACCTCGTCGGCGGCGAGCGCGAGCATGACGCCGCCGGCGGCCGCGTTGCCGCCGAGCGCGGCCACCACCAGCCGGTCGGTGGTGCGCAGGACCGCCTCGACGAGGTCGTTCATGGCATGAAGGTTGGCCCAGGACTCGGCGGCCGGGTCGGGGGCCGCCTCGATGACGTTCAGATGGATGCCGTTGGAGAAGAAGTCGCGGGTGCCGCCGAGGACGAGCACGGACGTGGGGCGGCCGAGCGCGTGCCGGTAGGCGGCGAGCAGCCTGCGGCACTGGTCGGTGCTCATGGCTCCGCCGGGGAAGGAGAAGGTGAGGAAGCCGACGTCGCCGTCGCGGCGGTAGCGGATGTCGGTCCAGGTGCGCCGCTCGGGGGGCAGTTCGAGCGGGACGGTGGCCTCCGGGAGCGAGCAGGGGCCGAGGACGGAGGTGGCCGGGCGCTTGAAGGGCGCGGGGTCGCCGGAGTTCTTGCGCGGCCTGAGTTCGGGGATCCACACGGCCCCGTCCCGGGTGGCCCGGCACACCGCTCCGGCGCGGGTGGCGAGCGCCTCGCCGGGGCGTCCGCGCAGCCGGTCCTCGGGGTGGCCGCCGTGCAGGAACACCTCCCGGCCGTGCAGTTCGTCGAGCACGCCGGGCCGTGAGTCGGCCGCGCGCAGCCTGCGCAGCACGGTGGCGGTGCTGTCGTTGTCCCAGTCGATACGGCGTTGCGACTGGCGCATGACGTCGCGCCACATCACACGGAGCGAGGGGTCGTTCTGCGACAGCGGTTTGAACGAGCCCTCCTCGTAGCGTCGTACGGCCAGCAGTACGGCGGCCGCCGCCGCGTCGGCGGCCTCGTTGCGGTACAGGTCGCTCTTGCCCACGTCGGACGTGTCGAACGGCATCGACGCCCAGATGTCACCGGCGTCCATGGCCGCCTCGGCCTGGAGGACGGTCACGCCCCAGCGCGCCGCCTGGTCGGTGATCGCCCAGTCCAGGGAGGACGGTCCGCGGTCTCCGGGGGGTCCCGGGTGCACGACGAGGCAGGTGTGCCGCTGCCACACGTCCTCGGGCAGCGCCGTGCGCAGCATCGGGGCGATGATCAGCTCCGGGTGCGTCCGCGCGATCGCGGTGCGGACGGCGTCGGCGCCGTGCGAGGCGAGGACCGCGTCCACCCGGTGCCCGCGGTCCGACAGTTCGGCGTACACACGCTGGGCCAGGCTGTTGAACGCGCTCACGACCAGCAGAATGTCCATGACGCGGCATGGTGTCCGTTGCGTCGGGCACCGGGAAGGACCGCTGCGGCGTTTCGCCCGCCCGGTCAGGTCTCTTCCTCCATCCGGATCGAATTCCTCAGGTCCTCGAAGGCCGGGCTGTGGTCGTCCTTGTTCATCTCCAGCAGGGCGCGGGCGAGTGCGTCGAGTTTGCGCTGGATGGCGTGCTCGGCGCGCATCTCGGCGTTCTTCAGCAGGGCGAGCAGCAGCAGCGTCACGGCGGTCATGGACTCGCCCGCCAGCAGCAGCAACTCCAGGTCCAGATGGGCCGCGTGGGCGGAGACGAAGAAGCCGACGAGGAGCAGGCAGACCAGGAAGAAGACCGGTGAGCTGGTGAAGTTGGAGGCGTACTCGGCGAACTGGTCGAACGGACCGCGCCGGGGGCCGCCGCGGTGGACGGGACTCTTGAAGGTCATGAACGGGAGCCTTTCCCCATGCGGCGTGACATGAGCGGGCCTTGCGCACATGCCGCCGTCCGGCCGTCCTCAACCGGCGCGTCGTCTCGCTACTTTCGGTTGATATGATGTAACAGTCTGCACATGAACTGGCAGCAGAACATCGACAGGGCCTCCGTCCGTCATGACGGGGCATCAGGTCAGCACCCTCGTCGCCGTGGACTGTGCGGGGCGCTGCTGGTCGCGGCGACCACCGCGGCGCTGGCGGGCGCACCCACGGCGACCGCGCTCCCGTCCCGGGGTGCCGGCCCGGACTGGGACGCCATCGCCGCCTGCGAGTCCAGCGGCAACTGGAGGGCGAACACCGGTAACGGGTACTACGGCGGACTTCAGTTCGCCCAGTCCAGCTGGATCGCGGCCGGCGGACGGAAGTACGCGCCCCGGGCGGACCTGGCCACGCGCCATGAGCAGATCAAGGTGGCCCGGCGGCTGGCCCGTCTCCAGGGGATGTCGGCCTGGGCCTGCGCCTGAGCCTGCCCGGACTGCCCGGACTGCCCGGACTGCGGGTCAGCACAGTACGGAGAGTGCGCCGGGCAGCACCCGGGCGGTGACGGGCAGCACCGCGTCGACCTCGCCGTCGGCGCCGTAGGGCACCGGCCGGTCGGCCTCGATCCGGATCTCCCGGCCGCGCAGAATCCGCACCTCGGGCCGGGCGACATGGGTGCCCGCCTTCAACTCGTTCATCAGGGCGAAGAAGAGCCGCCGTGGTGCGGCGCGGATCAGCACCACGTCGAGCAGTCCGTCGTCCACCCGGGCGCCGGGCGCGATCATCCGGCCGGAGCCGTAGTACGCCGAGTTGGCGGCCACCACGGTGTAGCCGCGGTGGCCGTGCTCCTCGCCGTCCACGGTGACGCGGTAGGTCGCCGCGCGCCAGGTGGCGACCGCCCGCAGTCCCCCGGCGTAGTACGAGGCGGCGCCCCGCAGCAGCCGGGCATGGTTGGCGTGCCGGTTGGCGAGCGCGTCGACGCCCGCGTACACGCTGCCGAGGACGACGGTGCGGGGGTGGACGGCCGACTCCACCTCGATGGTGTCGACCTGGCGCGGCTCGTGGTGCAGCAGCACCCGGGCCAGTGCGGACGGGTCGGCGGGCAGGTCGAGCGCGCGGGCGAAGTCGTTGCCGCGGCCGGCCGGGACGAGGCCGAAGACCGTGCCGGTGCCGCTGAGGGCGCCGCCGATGCCGCCGGCGATGCCGTCGCCGCCGACGGCCAGCACGACCCGTCCGTGCCCGCCGGCCTGCAGGGCGAGGTCCTGCGCGTGGGCGAGGCTGCGGCTGTACTCGGTCTCCAGTTCGGCGCCCGCCTCCCGGAGCAGCCTGGCCACCCTCAGCAGCGCGGCGGCACCCGCGGATCCGCCGGCGGTCGGGTTGACGATGGCGGTGAACTGTCGCATCGGTGGGGCCTCCGGGCGGAGAGAGGGCGGTCGGGCGGGTCGGGGGCGGTGGGAGAGAGGGGGCGGAGGAAGAAGCGGGCGGGTGCGAGTCGGACCGCGCCGGGCGGTGCGGCGCCGCGTCGGTCCGGGCGCGTCAGTCCAGGGGCAGGAGGACTCCCGGATTGAGCAGACCGTCCGGGTCGAGCCGCTGCTTGACGGCACGCAGGGCCTCGACGCCCAGCGGCCCGGCCTCCCGGACGTACCCGTCGCGGTGGTCGGTGCCCACGCCGTGGTGGTGGCTGATGGTGCCGCCCGCGGCCCAGATCGCCTCGCTCGCCGCGCGCTTGGCGGGCGCCCAGTGTGCCACGGGGTCCTCGCCCTGCGCCGAGACCACGGTGAAGTAGAGGGAGGCGCCGTTCTCGTAGACGTGCGAGATGTGGCACATCACCAGCGGCGGGGTGCCGGACTCGGTGAGCGTCGTCGTGAGCGCGGCACGGACGGCGGCGTACAGCTCGGGCACGCGGGACCAGAACGCGGCGGTCTCCAGGGTCTCGGCGAACGCGCCCACGTCCAGCAGCGCGTCGCGCAGATACGGCGCCGAATAGCGGCCGTGGGCCCAGCGTTCGCCGGGTTCCTCGCCGAGATACGTGCCGCCGCAGGCGCGCAGCACGGCGGCGGCCCGCTCCCGGCGGTGGGCGACGTCCTCGGCGGTGCCCTCGTAACCGGCGATCGCCTGGCAGCCGGCGGACTGCGGCTCGCCGGGGGCGCCGGGGGCGCCGATGGCGTCGGGCTGGGCGAGACCGATCAGGGTCTCCGTCTCGTCGGACAGGCGCAGCACCGTGGGCCGCGGCCCGTCCTGGGCCAGCCGGCGCAGCGCGGTGGCGCCCTCCTCGAAGGAGGCGAAACGCCAGCCCTCGTAGACGCGGGTGTGCGGCAGCGGGCGCAGGCGCACGGTCACCGAGGTGATGACGCCGAAGGCGCCCTCGGAGCCGAGCACGAGCTGGCGCAGGTCGGGTCCGGCCGCCGAGCGCGGCGCCCGGCCGGCCTCCAGGGTGCCCTCGGGGGTGGCGAGGGTGAGGCCGAGCACCATCTCGTCGAAGCGGCCGTATCCGGCCGAGGCCTGGCCGCTGGAGCGGGCCGCGGCGAACCCGCCGATGGTGGCCCACTCGTAGGACTGCGGGAAGTGACCGAGGGTGAAGCCGTGCTCGGCCAGCAGCGCCTCGGCCCGTGGGGCGCGCAGTCCTGGTTGCAGGGTGGCGGTGCGGGAGACGGGGTCGAGGGCGAGCAGGCCGTCCATGCGGCGCAGGTCCAGGGCGACGAAGGGGCGCCGCCGGGAGCCCGGCTGCTCGGGGGCGAGGCCGCCGACGACGGAGGTGCCGCCGCCGAACGGGACGAGGGTCAGGTCGTGGGCGGCGCACGCGCGCAGGACGGCGAGCACCTCGTCGTGGCCGGCGGGGAGCACCACGGCCGCCGGGAGGCCGGCGACGTCCCCGCGGCGGATCCGCAGCAGGTCGGGGGTGGACTTGCCGCGGGTGTGCCGGATCCGGGACTCGGCGTCGGTGCGGACGTGCGCCTCGTCGCCGACCGCGTCCCGCAGGGCCCGGTGCGCGGCGGCGGTCAGCGGGGAGGCGGGGACGTCGATGTCCTCAAGCTCGACCGGGCCGGTGCCGTGCGGCTTGACCCCGAGCAGGTCGCGCAGCAGCGCGGTCACCGAGTCGGGCAGCGGTGTGGCCTTGGCCGGGTCGCCCCAGCCGCTCCACAGCATGTCCATGGGGTTGTTCCTCACCGGTCGGATCGAAGGGGCGTTACACGCGTTACACTGTTACACATGACGCCTATTCGTCACAATGGTTCGGCGGGGCCGAACGGCAAGGGCGACCCGGCGGTGGCTTCCGGCGCGCCGGAGGCCGCCGGGGATCCCGTGCTCGACGCCGTCCGCGACTGCGTGCTGGCCGTCGGAGTCCGGCGTACGACCATGACGGACGTGGCCCGGCGGGCCGGTGTGTCCCGGATGACGCTGTACCGGCGCTGGCCCGACGTGCGCTCCTTGGTGGGCGATCTGATGACCCGGGAGTGGATCGACGTGGCCACGCGGTCGATGCCCGAGCGCCGGCCCGGGACCGCCACGCGCACGCTGGTCGTCGACGGGCTGGTGGCCGGGGTCGCCGCGTTCCGCGCGCATCCGCTCTTCCGCAAGATCGTCGACGTCGACCCCGAACTGCTGCTGCCCTATGTACTGGACCGTCGCGGAGCCAGCCAGGAGGCCCTGCTGGCACTGCTCGGCGACGCCCTGCGCGAGGGCCACGCCGACGGTTCGGTGCGCACCGGACACCCCGACCGGCAGGCCAGGTCCCTGCTGCTGGTCGTCCAGTCCTTCACGCTGTCGCTGCGCACGATGACCGACGAGGACGACCCCGGTCTGACCGCCGAGGCCTTCCTCGCGGAGCTGCGGACCATCCTGGAGAGGACCCTGACGCCATGAGCCGAGCCCACCCGTACACCGCCCCGGACGGCGCGGCTCCCGGATCGTCGGGCGGCCCGGCTCCCGGCTCGTCGCTGACCGCCGCGCGCCGCGCCCGCGAACTGGCCCTGACCGTCGGCGGTCCGGCCGTGGACGTCCTGGTCGTCGGGCTGGGCGCGACCGGGGCGGGGGCCGCGCTGGACGCCGCGGCCCGGGGACTGACCGTGGCCGCAATCGACGCCCACGACCTGGCCTCCGGCACCTCCCGCTGGAGCTCGAAGCTCATCCACGGAGGGCTGCGCTACCTGGCCTCGGCGCAGCTCGACGTCGCGCACGAGAGCGCGGTCGAACGCGGGGTGCTCATGGAACGCACCGCGCCCCACCTGGTCGGCGCCCAGCCGTTCGTGCTGCCGCTGACCCCACTGGTCTCCCGCGGTCAGGCCGCCCTCGCCTGGGCGGGCCTGCGCGCGGGCGACGGTCTGCGCCTCGCGGCGCGCACCGCCCGCGCCACCCTGCCGGCTCCGCGCCGGCTGTCCGCCGTGGAGACCCGCCATCTCGCTCCGTCGCTGCGCGGGGCGGGGCTGCGCGGCGGCCTGCTGTCCTGGGACGGCCGGCTCACCGACGACGCCCGCCTGGTCACCGCCGTCGCCCGTACGGCGGCGGCGCGCGGCGCGCGGATCCTGACCCGGGTGCGGGCGCTGGAACTGACCGCGGCCGGCGCCCGGGTCCGCGACGAACTCACCGGCGAGGAGGGCGAGATCCGGGCCCGCGCCGTGATCAACGCCTCCGGGGTGTGGGCGGGCGGCCTGGTGGACGGCATCCGGATACGCCCCTCCCGCGGCACGCATCTGGTGCTGCGGGCCGATCGCCTCGGTCCGCTGCCCGCCGGGCTGCACATCCCGGTCCCCGGCGAGACCAACCGCTTCGTCCTCGTTCTGCCCCAGGGCGACGGCCGGGTCTACGTCGGCCTCACCGACGAGCCCGTCGACGGCGAGATCCCCGACGTTCCCGAGGCCCCGGAGACCGACATCGGGTTCCTGCTCGACGTCCTGGGGTCCGCCCTGGACGTGCCCGTCCAGCGCGACGACGTGGTGGGCGCCTTCGCGGGGCTGCGCCCACTGCTGGACGTGGACCCGGGCGACGGCTCCGGCGCGGCGCCCCGGACCGCCGACATCTCCCGCCGGCACGCGGTGCTCACCTCGCCGGACGGCGTGATCACCGTGGTCGGCGGCAAGCTCACCACCTACCGGCGGATGGCCGAGGACGCCGTGGACGCCGCCGTCGTCACCCACCGCCTGGCCGCGGGGCCCTCCCCCACGGCCTCGCTGCCCCTCGTGGGCGCCGCGTCGCCGCGCGCCCTGTCCGCGCTCCAGGCACCGCGCCGCCTGATCCGGCGCTACGGCACCGAGGCACCGGCCGTCCACGCCCTGGGGGTCCGCGATCCGCGGCTGCGCGAACCCGTGCTCGAAGGCCATCCCGTCACCCGCGCCGAGCTGGCGTGGGCCGTACGGCACGAGGGGGCGCTCGACGAGGGCGACCTCCTCGACCGGCGCACCCGCATCGGCCTGGTCCCCGCCGACCGCTCCGCCGCGCTGCCGGCCGCACGGGAGACGGTGGGAGAGGCACTCGGGTCGCGGTGAACTCGACGGCGCCTCCCGGGTCCCGGTGAACTCCGGGGGCGGCTCCAGGGCCGCAGTCAACTCCGACGGCGCCTCCAGGGCCGCAGTCAACTCCGGGGTCGGCTCGCGGGCCGCGGTGAACTCGGGAGGCCGCCCTCGGCTCCCGGTGAACTCGGCGGCGCCTCCCGGGTCCCGGTGAACTCCGGGGGCGGCTCCAGGGCCGCAGTCAACTCCGGAGGCGGCTCCAGGGCCGCAGTCAACTCCGGAGGCGGCTCCAGGGCCGCAGTCAACTCCGGAGGCGGCTCCCGGGCCGCAGTGAACTCCGTGGGCGGCTCCAGGGCCGCGGTGAACTCGGCGGCGGCTCCCGGGTCCCGGTGAACTCGGGAGGCCGCTCTCGGGTCCCGGTGAACTTGGGAGGGGCGCCCTCGGTCCCGGTGAACTTGGGAGGGGCGCCCTCGGCTCCCGGGGCATCGAGGGGCCGCGCCCTCGGCTCCGGGGCGGGGCGGGTCTGGGCCGGTCAGGCCGCCAGGGGCCCGTCCGGGTGCAGGAGGTCCAGCAGCTGGGGGTGGTGCAGGGCGCTCACCGGGGCGAGGAGGTCGGGATGGCGCAGCAGCGCGGCCGCCCGGCGGTCTCGCTCATCGGGGGCGATCAGCCGGCGGAACTCGACCGGGGCGCTCGCCACGTGGCCGCCGTCGGCGAGCGCGGCCACCGCGCGGCAGGCGAGCCCGGGGTCGGTGAGCAGACAGGCCGCCCAGCTCGCCACGACCTCGTCCACCCAGGTGCGCCAGGCGTAGGCCTCCGGGTCGTCGTCCTCGACGCCGTCGGCGCCGGTGATCCAGTCCAGCCGTGCCGAGCCGCCGGGGCCCGACATGCCGACCAGTGCGGCGTCCATGGGCGTGGGGTAGCGCAGCCAGGCGGCGACCGTGACCGCCTGGCGCGCCTGCACCTCGCACAGGGCGGAGGCCAGCGCGCCGTCGGACGCCGGGTACGCGCTGGTCAGCCATTGGGTGGTGGCCGCGATGAGAGGGGAGAGATCTTCGAGCACTGCCGGGCCGTTCGAGCTGTTCACGGACAAAAAGGACTCCGTGCAACGCTAGCCCTCGGCCGCGGCATGCCATATGGCCCAGGCCTCCTCCGGGGCGTGGTTTGTGCCACATGGCACGCGACGGTCGGTGGCGGTGCCGGGACGGAGGCGGCCCGGGCCCTGCGGCCCTGCGGACGGTGTGCGGATGTGACGGGTCGGCGGTGACCCGCGCCGAGAGGGGCGGGGCGGTCAGGCCTCGCCGGGGAAGCGTTCCCAGACGCGGTGGGCGCCCAGGAGGCGGGAGATCTGCTCCAGCGTGGTGGGTCCGCTGTCGCCGACGATCACGCCGGGGGCGTCGACGGGGACGCCGGCCGCCTCCAGCGAGGCCTCGGCGCCCTTCCAGGCGCCGATCGCCTTGCCGTGCCGGAAGGCCTCGGAGAGCAGCAGGCTGACGCGCGGGTCGTGGGTCGCCTGCTGCGCGGAGGGCAGAGGGGACTTGGCGTCGCGGGCACCGTAGGCGTCGGCGCCCACGCCCGGCGACCCGGCCAGCAGGACGGCGTCGAACTCGACGGAGCGGGCGGTGGCGTAGGTGCGCTGGACGGGCAGCGCGTCGGCGCCGTCGCCGAGCTTGCCGCCGGTCGGCGCCACGACGAGGGGGACCATGCCGCCGGCGAGCACCGCCTCGCGTACGGCCCGTACGCCGTCCAGGTCGCCGTCCGGCCCGGCGATGATGCCGATGACCCTGCCGTCGGTCGGCCAGGTGCGCCCGACCTGGGACAGCGCCGGGCTGGGCTCGACCTCGGCCAGCGGCACGGTGGCCTTGGGCGCGGGCAGGCCCAGTCCGGCGGCGACCTCCGCGCACAACTCGGGGTCGATGTTGGCGAGCACCCGCAGGCCCCGTTCCTTGACGGCCTGCTCCCAGCACTTGCCGAGTTCGAAGGTGTAGGCGCCGATGATGTGCTCGCGTTCCACGGGGCTCATGCTGAGCCAGAACCGGCGGGGCTGGCTGAAGTGGTCCTTGAAGGTCTCGGGCGCGTCCCGGACCTTCTTCGCCTCCGGCACGCGTACGGGCGCCTCGATGTACGCGCCCGTGTCGGCGCCCGCCGTGAACGGGCAGCCTCCGTCGAGGGAGTTGGGACGGTAGGGGGCGACGCCCGTGTGCACGGCGGACTGGTGGAAGCTGTCGCGCAGCATGTCGTTGACCGGGGCGTGCGTACGGTTGATCGGGATCTGCCCGAAGTTGGGGCCGCCCAGCCGGGTGATCTGGGTGTCCAGGTAGGAGAACAGGCGTCCGGCGAGCAGCGGGTCGTCGGTGATGTCGATGCCGGGGACGAGGTGGCCGGGGTGGAAGGCCACCTGCTCGGTCTCGGCGAAGAAGTTCTCCGGGTTGCGGTTGAGGACGAGCCGCCCGATGGGCTGCACGGGGGCGAGTTCCTCCGGGACGATGTTCGTCGGGTCCAGCAGGTCGATGCCCTCGAAGGTCTGCTCGGGGGTGTCGGGGAAGGTCTGGATGCCCAGTTCCCACTCGGGGTAGGCGCCCGCCTCGATGGCGTCGGCGAGGTCCCGGCGGTGGAAGTCCGGGTCGACGCCGTTGATGATCTGCGCCTCCTCCCACACCAGGGAGTGCACGCCCAGCTTGGGCTTCCAGTGCCACTTCACCAGCGTGGTGTCGCCCTTGGCGTTCACCAGGCGGAAGGTGTGGATGCCGAACCCCTCCATCATCCGGAACGAACGCGCGATGCCCCGGTCGGACATGTTCCACAGGGTGTGGTGGGTGGCCTCGGTGTGCAGGGTGACGAAGTCCCAGAAGGTGTCGTGGGCGCTCTGCGCCTGCGGGATCTCCCGGTCCGGGTGCGGCTTGGCGGCGTGCACGACGTCGGGGAACTTGATGGCGTCCTGGATGAAGAAGACCGGGATGTTGTTCCCGACCAGGTCGAAGACGCCCTCGCCGGTGTAGAACTTGGTCGCGAACCCGCGGGTGTCGCGCACGGTGTCGGCGGATCCCCGGGAGCCCAGCACCGTGGAGAACCGTACGAAGACCGGCGTCTCGACGTCCTTGGCCAGGAACGCCGCCTTGGTCACCGAGGCCGCGGTGCCGTAGCTGGTGAAGATGCCGTGCGCCGCGGCGCCGCGGGCGTGGACCACGCGCTCCGGGATGCGCTCGTGGTCGAAGTGCATGACCTTCTCGCGCAGGTGGTGGTCCTGCAGCAGCACCGGTCCGCGGGGACCGGCCTTGAGCGAGTGGTCGGTGTCGTACAGCCGTGCGCCCTGCGCGGTGGTCAGATAGCTCCCGGCCTGCGCCATGGTGGACTGGTCCGCGCCGGTCGGCTGTCCCGTGGGCGAGACGGTGTCCGGGCCGGTCTGGTCCGGCTTGGGCGGCAGCGGCCCCCGGGGCTCCGTGGGCTCCGCGACGGAGGGCGACCGCGAACCCGGCTTGCCCGGGATGCCCCCCTCCGGTCCCGCGCCGTCGCCCTTGAGGGTGTCGGCGACCTTGTGGGCTGCCTGCTTGATGGGGTTGGCCTCGCTCATCAGTACCGTTCCTCCGCTTCTGGCCGTGCCGCGGGTGGCGCCTCGGCCGTGTGCTGTCGTGTCCGGCAGGGCGTCGTGTCCGGGCGCGCCGGTCCGCGCCGCCCGGCCGGTCGTCACCGCTGGGCCCGAGCCAACTGGATAACCCGGAATCAAGGGATAAAACGCCCCGAATACGCATCGACCCCGCCAATCTCTCACGGTGGGGAGGCGGGCGCATGGGGCACGCGACGAGGGGGTGAACCCCCCTGAACCGCCCGCGCGGCGCACTCTCCGTTACAGTGACGCGGCTGCGGGGAGGGGAAGGACCCGACCCGCGGGAGGGGAGAGACAGGGTGAGCATCGGGGCGGGAGCGGCGTGGCGGGGTGCGGTCGCCGCGGCAGTGCTGCTGGGCGGGGCGCTGACGGGCTGCTCCCAGGCGTCGGACGACGACGGGCACCGTGCCTCGCGTACGCCGACGACGGCCACCGACACCGGGACGGCCGACACGAGCACGGGCGCGGGCGCGGAAGCCTCGGGAGGCGTGGCCCGGCGCGGAGGCAGCGTCGGTGCGGCGGGGTCGGCGTGCCCCCTTCCCGTCAGCTTCGACGTCGCCGCCGACTGGAAGGCGAAGGCCGTCGACGCGAACGCCGGCGGCGACTCCGCGGAGGCCGAGGCATTCGCCGACGCCTTCCTCCGGGTGGGCCCGGTGACCGCGACGTGCGAGATCGACGCCAAGCCCGCCGGCAACATCGGCTTCCTGCGGGTCTACGCCGGCAAACCGGGCTCGGGGGACGCGCGCTCGGTGCTGCGGGCCTTCCTGGCGGACGAGGGCGACGTGAGCAAGGAGCGGTACACCCCGTTCACGGCCGGCGGTCTCGACGGCGTCCAGGTCGAATACCTGCACACGAGCAAGGCCCTGGACGAGTCGAGCAAGGAGAGCGCCCTCGCCGTCGTCACCCCCAAGGGGCCGGTCGTGCTGCACCTGGGCGGGCTCGACACCGAGGAGCACGACCAGATGCTCCCCGCCTACGAGCTCGCCAAGCGCACCCTGCGCCCGGCCTGACCGCGTCGTCCGGACCGCCCGCGCCCCGGCACCCGCAGAGCCACGCGTCCGGCATCCGCCGGTCCGCCCCGGTACCCGCCGGGGCCGCATGTCGCGGCGGACCGGGCACGCCGTGTCGTCACGGGCACGCCGGGTACCCGACCCGGCACGAGAGGGCGTCCGGCACCGGGCGAGGCGGCCCACCTGTGGGTGTGGAGCCCGGTGGGCCGCCCGGCGTTCGGTCCGGTGAATGGAGTGGGGCATGACGCGGAACGGAGGCGACGCGGCTTCCGCCCGGAGGGCAGGACCCCCCGGCCTTCGTCTTGCGGCAGGCGGGGCGGAGCCGCCCGCCCTGCCAGGAGCGCGGCCGAAGGGACAGCACCCGCCTCCTGACCAGGGGCAGGCGATCCTGGAGGCGGCCAAACAGGTCGGCGCGCTCCTGAAGCGCAAGGGGCACCCGTTCGCCCTGGCGGGCAGCGTGGCCGCCTACGCGCACGGGGGCAACGCGAACCTGCGGCACGACGCCGACTTCTGCGTACGGCGCGAGGACGCCGGGGCGGTCGCGGACACCCTGCGCGAGGGCGGCCTGCCGGTCTACACGCCGCCGGAGGACTGGCTGATCAAGTCCAAGTGCTTCGACCAGGACATCGACATCATCTTCGAACTGGCCCACGAGCCCGTCTCCCTGGAGATGCTCGCCCGGGCCGAGGAACTGCCGGTGGACTCGGTGCGGATGCCCGTACTGGCCCCTGACGATCTGCTGTGCGGTCTGATCGCCGCCTTCTCCGAGCATCACTGCGACTTCGGCGCGGTCCTGCCCATCGCCCGAGCCCTGCGCGAGAAGGTCGACTGGGAGCACGTCCGGCGCGTCTGCGGGGACGAGCCCATGCCCGCCGCCTTCTTCTTCCTTCTCGAACGCCTGAACGTCATCACCCCGCAGCAGGACACACGGCGGAGCACCCGGCCGAACGAGCGGCAGGGCGCGCGTCAGGAGCGGAACGAGCCGCGGGAGGAACGGCCATGAACCAC
Organism: Streptomyces sp. NPDC006393; assembly: GCF_040628575.1. Lineage (NCBI taxonomy): Bacteria > Bacillati > Actinomycetota > Actinomycetes > Kitasatosporales > Streptomycetaceae > Streptomyces > Streptomyces sp. NPDC006393. The sequence continues at coordinate 45,397 of NZ_JBEXZD010000015.1, read as the reverse complement.
CACGGTCAAGAGCCGGCACCCGGCGCCCCGGCCGCCGGGGAGAACCTGGAGTACCGGGTCGCCCATCTGCGCGACCGGATCGCGGGCGGGCCCCTGGGCGAGCTCGGCGTGCGGCTGGAGGTGCGCGGCGAGACGGTGCTGCTGACCGGCACGGTCCCCTCGGCGCACACCCGCGACGACATCTGCGACCTCGTCGCGGCGGAACTGGCCGGACACCAGGTCCACTGCGACATCACCGTCGCCGACTCCTCCTCCCCCGATCACGCGGAGGACCTCGCATGATCCGCGCAGCAGCCGTCGGGGACATCCATATGGCGCCCGAGACCCAGGGCACCCTGCGTCCGGCCTTCGAGACGCTGCCCGACTGCGCCGACCTGCTCCTGCTGGCCGGTGACCTCACCCGGCACGGCACGCCGGAGGAGGCCCGGGTGGTGGCACGGGAGATCCAGGGCCTGGGGGTGCCGGTGGTGGCCGTCCTCGGCAACCACGACCAGCACGACGACCGTCCACAGGAGGTCACGGCCATCCTGGAGGACGCGGGCGCGCAGGTCCTGGAAGGGCGCTCGGTCGTCGTCGACTGCGGCGGGGAACGCGTCGGGGTGGCCGGCACCACCGGGTTCGGCGGCGGCTTCGTCGGCCGCAGTGCGGGCGAGTTCGGGGAGCCGCTGATGAAGGAGTTCGTCCGGTACTCCCGCCGCTGCGCCGACAGCCTGCGCGCGTCGCTGGAGCAGCTGACCGAGCAGGGCTGCGACATCCGGATCGCCCTGACCCACTACTCCCCCGTGCCCGACACCCTCGCCGGGGAGCCGCTGGAGATCTATCCCTTCCTCGGCAGCTATCTGCTGGCCGAGGCCATCGACACGGCCGGGGCCGACCTCGCCGTGCACGGCCATGCGCACCTCGGCACGGAGAACGGCATGACCAACGGCGGAGTCCGGGTGCGCAATGTCGCCCAGCCGGTGATCGGACGGGCCTTCCACGTGTACCACCTCCACGCGCGGCAGCCGGTGGGAGCCGCCGTCGCCGGTGAACCGACGTAGTCACACCGCGGCCGCCGCGCGGCGCCGGCGCCGGATCGTCCACGGCAACAGCAGGGCTATGACGGCGAGTTCCACGGTCGTCGAGACTCCCGGGACCGCCTCGACCGGAAGCGTGAAGAGGAGCACGAACCGGGCCGCCGCCTCTGCCGTCAGGGCGACACCCCAGACGGCGGTCTCGAAACGCAGCGTGCCCCGCGTCCGCGGCGCACCGGCTCTGGCTCCCGGGTGGAAACGGCGGGACAGATAGGCGAGGGCCGGGGTGCCCGTGGCACAGCTGGCGAGGAAGACCAGGCCGGCCAGGGCGCTGCTCGCCGGGTCACGGGCGAGCAGCATCCGCTCGTCGCGGGCGAGCAGGGCGAGGAGCAGCATCAGGGCGTAGCTGCCGAGCATCAGCGTGTTCAGCCCGTCGATCCGCCGGCTGCGGGCCGTCGTCCAGGCGAGGCGGGCGCCCGCGGCGGCGGTGGCTGCCAGAAGTGAGGCGGTGATGCCGGCTCCGAGGGCCTGTGCGCCGTAGAAGACGCCGGGTGACAGGCCGAGGTCGAGCAGGAGGCCCAGGCGGCCGGCCCTCGCGGTGCCCCGCGAAGCGCGCTTCGCCGCCGACGCGGGGCGGTTGATGGCGGTGAGTCCGTTCCAGTCCATGGTGCGAGGCTAGGGATCACGCCCGGCCTGGTGATCAACCCGTGAGCGGAGATACGGGTGGATTTCTCCCGCCCGGTCTCTCCACCCAGGGGTGGGTTCCCCCGCGACGGGTCCGCGCCGCCCGCGACGGGTCCGCGCGCCGTCGACGAACCCACACTCGGCCTCGAGGTGCCGCCTCGTACCCTGGGGCCGTGCACATCTGTTTTGTCTGTAGCGGGAACATCTGCCGGTCTCCGTCCGCGGCCCTGGTGTTCGCCGAGCATCTGCGCCGGGCGGGGCTGGACGGGACGGTGCGGGTCACCAGCGCCGGCATCGGGCCGTGGCACGCCGGGGAGCCCATCGACGAGCGGGCCGGCGAGGCACTGGCCCGGCACGGCTACCCGGTCGAGCACGTCGCCGCACAGGTCGGCGCCGAGCACCTGGACGCCGACCTGTTCCTGGCCATGGACCGCGGCCACGAGAAGGCGCTGCGCCGGCTCGTCGACGATCCGTCCCGGGTGCGGATGCTGCGCTCCTTCGACCCGGACGCCACCGGCGACCTCGACGTCCCCGACCCGTACTACGGCGGTCCGGAGGGGTTCGAGGAGGTGCTGGCCATGATCGAGGCCGCGGTGCCCGGACTGCTGGCCTGGGTGCACGGACGCCTGCCGTCGTGACCGCCGGCACCGACGGCCCGCACGACGCGGACCACGGGGGTGCCGGCCCGGACCACCCGGGTGGGGGCCGGGACCACGCGGGTGCCGGCCCGGACGACCCGGGTGCCGCGGCGGCCCGGCTGACGGGCCGTCGGGTCGCAGACGTGCGCCCTTTGTCCTCGACGCTCGCCGAAGTGACGCTCGACGGCGGGCGGGTGGTGATGGCCAAGCGCGGTGACGAGCCGGGCGCGGTGTGCGCCGAGGCGGCGGGGCTGCGCTGGCTGGCCGCCGCGGGCGCCGTCGCGATCCCCGCCGTACACGGTCGCGACGGGCGCTGGCTCGTGACGGACCGGGTCCCTCCGGGCCGGCCGAGCGTGCGGGCGGCGGTCCGCCTCGGCCGTGGCCTCGCGGCCCTGCACGCCGCCGGGGCCCCCGCGTTCGGGGCCCCTCCCCCGGGCGGCCCCGAACGGGCGTACATCGGACTCGCGCCCCTGCGCAACGCCCCCGGCGACGACTGGCCGCGCTGGTACGCCGAGCACCGCGTCCTTCCCTATCTGCGGCGCGCGGTCGACCACGGCACGCTCCGCCCCGCCGAGGCGGCCGTGGTCGAAGGTGTCCTGGAACGGCTGCCGGAGCTCTCCGGTCCCGCCGAGCCGCCCGCGCGACTGCACGGCGACCTGTGGAGCGGCAATGTGCTGTGGGGCGCGGACGGGCAGGCCTGGCTGATCGACCCGGCGGCGCACGGCGGGCACCGCGAGACCGACCTGGCGATGCTGCACCTGTTCGGCTGCCCGCATCTGGACCGGGTGCTGGAGGGCTACCAGGAGGTGGCGCCGCTCGCCGACGGCTGGGCCGACCGCATCGGGCTGCACCAGCTGTTCCCGCTGCTGGTGCACACCGTGCTGTTCGGCCGCGGTTACGCCCGCCAGGCCGTCGAGGCGGCCCGCGGCGCCGGCCGCTGAGCGCTCACCCCCGCGCGTGCTCCACCAGCCGGGCGAGGTTGTCCAGAGCCATCCGGGTGCCCAGTTCGTTGTCCTGGGGCGGGACGGCGTCCGGCATTCCCTCGTGCCGGATCACGACCTCCGTCCCGCCCCGCACCTCGGTGAGGGACGTGGTCATCGTGATCGCGCCGCGCAGCGCGTCGTCGTCCGTCTCGAACTCGAGGACCTCGACGACCAGTTCGTCCGGCACCAGCCGCGCGAAATGGCCCCGGTAGGTGTCCGTGCGGCCACCGGACTTCCCCTCGGCGCCGGGCTCGTCGTAGACGAGGGAGACCCGGAACCTGCCGCCCTCGCGGGCATCGAACTCGTGGACGTGGCTGGTCATGCCCTCCGGGACCCGCCACGCCGCCACCGCGTCCGGGTCGACGAGCGCCCGGTACACGGCGGCGGGCGGCGCCTTCACATGCCGGGAGACCGTCGTGGTGTACACAGCGGTACCGTACTGCGCCTGACGCTCGTTCCGGACGGAACAGCCATGTGACGTGCCGTCACTAACGCCTGGCGTCCGCCGGATTGACCGGCTCATGTCCTGATTTCGTCACCAAGTCGCCCCGGGGCCACTTCCGTTGCTCCTCCGGGACCGGCACATGCTAAGAAATACGGCGTCACAGGCATGCGGGCGTACCACGGGGGTGCGCCGCGGGTCATGCCGTCGCGGCCCGTCGGGGCCGCAGGGGGAAAGGGACCATCACGTGAACCGCACTCGCACGACCGTCGCAGCCCTGGCCGCAGCCGGGGTGGTCACCGCCGCCCAGCTGGGCCTGGCCGGTGCCGCCTCCGCGGCGCCCACCGTCACCGCCAAGAGCTCGGGCTGCCCCGTCAACATCGTCTATCCGACCCGGTTCTACGTCGACCACAACGGCTGGGTGACCAACGGGGGCCTGTACTTCGGTATCAAGAGCAAGACCGGCAAGAGCTTCAAGAAGGTCACCTTCACGGTCACCAACGCCAAGAACCTGCGCTTCGGCTCGGCGACGGCCAAGGGCGGCAGGATCAGCCACAAGACGTCGCAGACCGTGTCGGTCTACACCTCGACCTTCAAGGGCAGGGCGAGCCTCGGCTTCAAGGTCCACACCCACCTGCTGAACACCCGCAGCTACAAGCTGAAGCTCACCCTGCACGGCTCCGGCTGGAACTGCGCCGTCAACCAGGGCACGTGGGGCACCCGCTGACGCCCAGGCCGGAGCGGCCGTAGGCACACGCCGGGCCGCTCCGGTCGCTTTGGTCAGGACCCGTTCATGCCCAGCCCCAGGACGGTGCCGAGGGCTCCGATGCGCCGCTTCCAGGTGTGGACGGCCGTGGTGATCTTCTCCTGGGGGTGAAGGTCCGTCTTGGCGAACACTTCGCACACCCGGGTACCGGTCCGGGATGGCGTGCGCACAGGTGCGACCGCCGCTCCACTCGATTGCCACGCTGCGGTGACACCACCGGAGCACTCCCTCGTCGCGTCCGTGAGGGATCTTCTGGAGCGCCCGTCGTGCGCCGCCCCGGCCGCGCGACTGTGCCCGCACCCGGGGGGCAGGGCGGTCGCGCCGTCGTTCGTCGCCGTGAGCGCCGATGCCACATCGGCCGGTGTCTCAGGCACGTCTCCCAGACCTGGTGCGGGGCCGTGGCCGCGATGCCTTCGATCGGGACCCCAACGCCGTACGCGGGACCGCCTGGACATAGTTGCCGCCCTATAGAGTCGCCTCATGGTGCGACTCCCGGGTCGAACCGGCACCCGGTCGACCAGCCGTCTCCGCGGTCAGCGCCTCGAGCAGGCGCCTGGCCCCGCTCGGCGAGCCCGTGAGCGCGCCGAGCGGACCCGGGGCGCGGGCGGACGGTCCACGGGTGTGCGGGCCGCGCTGCGCGGACGCACACTCGCCGGACAGGTGTTCGTCCTTCAGGTCGTCATCGTGCTGCTGCTGGTGCTGGCGGCGGTGGGGGCGCTCGTCCTCCAGGTGCAGCACGACAGCACCGAAGAGGCCCGCAACCGGTCGCTCGCCGTCGCCGAGACCTTCGCCAACGCGCCGGGGACCCGCGCGGCGCTGGCCGCCCCCGACCCGACGGCGGTCCTTCAGCCGCGGGCCGAGGCCGCCCGCATGGCGGCGCACGTCGACTTCATCGTCGTCATGAACACCGACGGGATCCGCTACACCCACCCCGAGCGGAACCGCATCGGCAAGAAGTTCGTGGGCACCATCGAGCCCGCGCTGCGCGGCGGCACCGTTGTCGAGGAGATCCACGGGACCATCGGGGAGCTGGTGCAGGCCGTGGTGCCGGTCAAGGCCCCGGACGGCACGGTGGTGGGCCTGGTGTCGGCCGGCATCACCACGCAGAGCGTGGGCGGTCTCGCGGAGCGTCAGCTGCCCGTGGTGCTGGGCGCCGCGGCGGCGGGTCTGGCCCTGGCCACGGCGGGTACGGCGCTGGTCAGCCGGCGGTTGATGCGTCAGACCCACGGGCTGGGGCCGGGCGAGATGACCCGGATGTACGAGCACCACGACGCGGTGCTGCACTCGGTGCGCGAGGGTGTGATCATCGTGGGCGACGAGGGCGAGCTGCTGCTCGCCAACGACGAGGCGCACCGCCTGCTGGACCTGCCGCCGGACGCGGAGAAGCGGCGCGTGCCCGATCTCGGTCTCGCCCCCGACATCGCCGACCTGCTGGCGTCCGGGCGGGTCGCCACCGACGAGGTGCACCTGGTCGGCGACCGGCTGCTGGCGATCAACCAGCGGCCCACCGATCTGGAGGGCGGCCCGTCGGGCAGCGTGGCCACCCTGCGCGACTCCACCGAGCTGCGCGCCCTCTCCGGCCGCGCCGAGGTGGCGCGTGAGCGCCTGAGCCTGCTCTACGACGCCGGTGTGGGCGTCGGGACCACCCTGGACGTGACCCGGACCGCCGAGGAACTGGCCCAGGTGGCGGTGGACCGGTTCGCGGACTTCGTCACCGTGGACCTGTACGACGCCGTGCTGCGCGGCGAGGAGCCGGATCCGGGGGACGCGCTGCGGCGTACCGCGTACGGCGGGATCCGCGACGACGCGCCGCTGTACCCGGTGGGACGGCAGATCCGTTTCATCCCCTCCTCTCCGCAGGCGGACGGTCTGCGCACCCGGCGGCCGGTCCTGGAGCCCCGGCTGGAGGCGGCCCCGGGCTGGCTGGCGCAGGACCTGGAGCGGACCGGGCAGGTGGTGCAGTACGGCATCCACTCGCTGATCACGGTTCCGGTGCGGGCCGGGTCCGTGGTCCTGGGCCTGGTCAACTTCTGGCGGTCCGAGAAGGCCGAGCCCTTCGACGCCGAGGAGCTGGCCCTGGCCGAGGAGCTGGTGGCGCGGGCCGCGGTCTCGATCGACAACGCCCGCCGCTACACGCGCGAGCACGGCATGGCGGTCACCTTGCAGCGCAGTCTGCTGCCGCGGAGCCTGCCCGAGCAGAGCGCCCTGGACATCGCCTACCGCTATCTGCCGGCGCAGGCGGGGGTGGGCGGTGACTGGTTCGACGTCCTGCCGTTGTCCGGGGCACGGGTCGCGCTCGTGGTCGGGGACGTGGTGGGGCACGGGCTGCACGCGGCGGCCACCATGGGCCGGCTGCGGACCGCGGTGCACAACTTCTCCGCGCTGGACCTGCCGCCGGACGAACTGCTCGGGCTGCTGGACGAACTGGTCGGCCGCATCGACCAGGACGAGACGGCGGACGGCGCCAGCGCCCCCGTCATCGGCGCGACCTGCCTCTACGCGATCTACGACCCGGTCTCCCGGCGCTGTGCCATGGCCCGCGCGGGCCATCCGCCGCCCGCCGTGATCGGGCCGGGGGGCGAGGTGGTGTTCGCGGACGTGCCCGCCGGTCCCCCGCTCGGACTGGGCGGACTGCCGTTCGAGACGGCCGAACTCGAGCTCGCGGAGGGCAGCCGACTGGTCCTGTACACCGACGGGCTGGTGGAGGACCGGGAACGGGACATCGACGCCGGGCTGGAGGAGCTGCGCGAAGAGCTCGCCTCGGCCGGCGAGTCGCCCGAGGAGACATGCCGGGCGGTGCTCGACACCCGGCAGCCGTTCCGGCCGGGCGACGACATCGCGCTGCTCGTGGCGCGTACCCGGGCCCTGGGCGGGGACCGGGTCGCCGAGTGGGACGTGCCCGCGGACCCGGCGGCCGTCGCGGATGTGCGGGCGGCGGTGGGCCGGCGGCTGACCGAGTGGGGACTCGAGGAGCTGGCGTTCACCACGGAGCTGATCCTGAGCGAGCTGGTCACCAACGCCATCCGCTACGGCAGCACGCCCATCCAGGTGCGGGTGCTGCGTGAACGCGCCCTGATCTGCGAGGTCTTCGACAGCAGCAGCACCTCGCCGCATCTGCGCTACGCCACCACGACGGACGAGGGCGGCCGCGGACTGTTCCTGGTGGCGCAGCTGGCCGAACGCTGGGGCACCCGGTACACGCCGACCGGCAAGGTGATCTGGGCGGAGCAGCCGCTGCCCTGACGGCCCCGAGGCACGCTCTCGTTCGTTTCTACGAATTTCGTGTTCGACGGGTGCCCACACGTTCGATGCCCTGATAGTAAACCTTCCTATTAGTTGGTATCGGACGCCAACTCTCCACCCCCCACTCACTCTTGGAGCCCCCCATGGTGCATCCGAACCCCGGCGCGGCCCTGCCCGCCGCCGTCTCCCGCCGCACCGTCCTCGCCCTCATGGGCGTGTCACTGGCCGCCGTCCCCCTGCTCGACGCCCCGCGCGTGGCGGCGGCACCCGCGGCGGCACCGGGACTGGACGACCCGGCGAAGAAGGAGATCGCCATGCGGCTGGTGTCGAGCGCGGAGAACTCCTCGCTGGACTGGAAGGCGCAGTACCGGTACATCGAGGACATCGGCGACGGCCGCGGCTACACCGCCGGCATCATCGGCTTCTGCTCCGGCACCGGCGACATGCTCGACCTGGTCCAGCTGTACACCGACCGCGAGCCCGGCAATGTCCTGGCCGGGTACCTCCCGGCCCTGCGCCGGGTGAACGGCACCGACTCGCACGAGGGGCTGGACCCGGACTTCCCCGGGGACTGGCGCGAGGCGGCCCGGGACACGGCCTTCCAGCAGGCGCAGAACGACGAGCGGGACCGCGTCTACTTCGACCCGGCCGTCCGGCAGGGCAAGGCGGACGGGCTGCGCGCGCTCGGCCAGTTCGCCTACTACGACGCGATCGTGATGCACGGCGACGGCGACGACCCGACCAGCTTCCGCAACATACGCAAGCGGGCCCTGCGCGCCGCGCAGCCGCCGGCGCGGGGCGGCGACGAGGTGACGTACCTCGACGCGTTCCTGGACGCGCGGGTGTGGGCCATGAAGCAGGAGGAGGCGCACAGCGACACCAGCAGGGTCGACACCGAGCAGCGGGTGTTCCTTCGCGCGCGCAACCTCGACCTGAACCCGCCGCTGGACTGGAAGGTGTACGGGGACCCGTACCACATCGGCTGACCCGCCACATCGGCGTCAGCCGAGGGCGCGGTCGAGGTTGTAGGCGGCGCTGATCAGGGACAGGTGGGTGAACGCCTGCGGGAAGTTGCCCTGCTGCTCGCCGGTGCGGCCGATCTCCTCGGCGTACAGGCCGAGGTGGTTGGCGTAGGTGAGCATCTTCTCGAAGGCGAGCCGTGCCTCGTCGAGCCGGCCGGCCCGGGTGAGGGCCTCCACGTACCAGAACGAGCAGATGGAGAACGTGCCCTCGTCGCCGCGCAGTCCGTCGGGGCTGGAGCGCGGGTCGTAGCGGTAGACCAGGGAGTCGGAGACCAGGTCCTCCGTCAGCGCGTCCAGGGTGGACAGCCACTTGGGGTCGGTCGGCGCGATGAACTTCGCCAGCGGCATCATGAGCACGGCGGCGTCCAGCACGTCGCCGTCCTCGTACTGGACGAAGGCCTGGCGCCCGGCCGACCAGCCGCGGTCCATGATGCGGCGGTAGATCGCGTCCCGGTTCTGCCGCCACCGGGGCAGGTCGGCGGGCAGCCCGCGGCGGTTGGCCAGCCGGATGGCGCGTTCGATGGCCACCCAGCACATCAGGCGCGAGTACAGGAAGTTCTTCCGGCCGCCTCGGGTCTCCCAGACGCCTTCGTCGGGCTGGTCCCAGTTGTCGCAGACCCAGTTCACCAGGGCGCACACGTCGTCCCACTGGGAGCTGGAGATCGGCTGGGCCCACTTGTCGAAGAGGTAGATCGAATCGATCAGGGCGCCGTAGATGTCGAGCTGGAGCTGGTCGGCGGCGGCGTTGCCGACCCGCACCGGGGCCGAGCCGTGGTGTCCCTCCAGGTGAGCGAGCACACGCTCGGGGAGCTCGCAGCGGCCGTCGATGCCGTACATGATCTGCAGCGGGCCGTTGGGCTTCCCGTCGGCCCTCCCGTCGCCCGGGCTGATGTGCTGGGTCAGGAACCGCATGAAGGCCTCGGCCTCGCCGGTGAAGCCGAGGCGCAGCAGCGCGTAGACGGCGAACGCGGCGTCGCGGACCCAGACGTAGCGGTAGTCCCAGTTGCGCTCGCCGCCGATGCGTTCGGGCAGGCTCGTGGTGGGTGCGGCGATGATGGCGCCGGTCGGGGCGTAGGTGAGCAGCTTCAGGGTGAGCGCGGAGCGGTGCACCCGCTCCCGCCAGCGGCCCCGGTAGCGGGACTGCGCCAGCCAGCGCCGCCAGTACGCCACGGTGGCCGCGAACTGCTCCTCGGCCTCCAGGTGCGCGCACCGGCGCGGTGCCACCTCGCCGCCCACCTGGTCGAGGGCGAAGACCGCCGACTCGCCCTCGGCGAGCTTGAAGTCCGCCCGCACGTCCGGGCCGTCGATCTCCAGGGGCACGGTGGCCGTCAGGCCGAGGGACAGGGTCGCCGACTCGAACAGGACCATGCAGCCCTGGGCCTGGAGCGTGTGCGGGTCGGCACCGTAGTTGAAGCGTGGCGCCACCCGCGCGCGGAAGGGGAGGTTGCCGCGCACGCACAGCACCCGCCGGATGAGCCGGTGCCTCTCGGCCTCCCCGCCGCCGCCCGAGGCACCGGACACCGGCATGAAGTCCTGCACCTCGCCGACGCCGTCCTCGGTGAAGAACCGGGTGATCAGCACGTTGGTGTCGGGGAAGTAGAACTGCTTGGTGCGTGCCGCCTCGGCCGCGGCGAGCTCGAAGCAGCCGCCCCGCTCGGCGTCCAGCACCGCCGCGAAGACACTGGGGGCGTCGAAGGCGGGGCAGCAGTACCAGTCGATCGTGCCGTCGCTGCCGACGAGGGCGACGGTGCGCAGGTCGCCGATCAGCCCGTGCTCGGCGATCGGCACATAGCCGGGCGCGCCGGGCCGGGACGGCGTGCCGGAGGCGGGATACGGGCTCGGGGTGTCGGCCATCGCGGCGGCCTCCTGTCTGGGCACGCGGACAGCCTCCGGAGCGAGCCGCTGTCCGGCCTTCTCGGGCCCTTCCAGCTTAGGAGCGGACGGCCTGGAGGGATGTTTTCGGACGCGGCGGGCAGATGCCCCACAACCGGCCGGGGCCGTCCCGGCCGGTACGGCGCGCCCTTCCGGATGCAGGGTGCGGCGCGCCGGGCAATGGTGGGAGAAGGTCCCGGTCCCGCAGCACGGGCGGCGCAGTCCGGACCCGGGCGGGGACCCGGCCGGAGCCGAGGAGGACACATGTCGACGTCACAACCCGATGCATCCCGCTGGGCCGGGGGCCGCACCCCGGACAGCGTGCTCCACGCCCGTACCGGCACCGACGTCTCGCCCGAGGACATAGTGCTGGCCGCGGGCCGGGACATCACCCCGCGCAACCTGGAGTGGGCCAAGCGCAAGATCGAAACGGAGGGCCCGGCCGCCCTGGACAAGCTGCTGCCTTAGCCGTCGGCGGACCGTGCGGGTCCGCCGGCCGTCAGGGGGAGCCGGGAGGGACTGAGGGACCGGGGGTGCCGCCCCGGTCCCTCCGGGCTCTTTCGGCGGGGGGCGTTGTGCTGTCAGACTCCGGTGCGTGCGCGACTTCGACATGCTCGTGATCGGATCCGGACCGGGCGGCCAGAAGGCCGCCATCGCCGCGGCCAAGCTGGGCCGCCGGGTCGCCGTCGTGGACAGCCCCGACATGGTCGGCGGGGTCTCCATCCACACCGGCACCATCCCCTCCAAGACCCTGCGCGAGGCGGTGCTCTATCTCACCGGACTCACCCAGCGCGATCTGTACGGGCAGAGCTACCGCCTGAAGGAGGACATCACCGTCGCCGACCTGACCGCGCGCACCCGGCACGTGGTCGACCGCGAGGTGGACGTCATCCGCAGCCAGCTCTCCCGCAACCACGTCTCCCTGTTCGCCGGGACCGGCCGCTTCGTGGACGACCACACCGTCGCCCTGCGCGAAGTGACCGGCGACGAACGGCTGTTGACCGCCGACCACATCGTGATCGCCACCGGTACGCGCCCGGCCCGCCCCGACAGCGTCGAGTTCGACGGGCGCACGATCATGGACTCCGACAACGTGCTCACGCTGGAGCGGGTGCCGCGGTCCATGGTCATCGTCGGCGCCGGGGTGATCGGCATGGAGTACGCCTCCATGTTCGCCGCGCTCGGCAGCAAGGTCACCGTGGTCGAGAGGCGGGCGGGCATGCTCGACATGTGCGACGTCGAGATCGTCGAGTCGCTCCGCTACCACCTGCGCGACCTCGCCGTCACCTTCCGGTTCGGGGAGACGGTGGCCGCCGTCGAGCGGCATCAGAACGGCACGCTGACCGTTCTGGAGAGCGGCAAGAAGATACCGGCGGACGCGGTGATGTACTCGGCGGGCCGGCAGGGCCTCACCGACGGGCTGGACCTGCACAAGGCCGGGCTGGCCGCCGACGCGCGCGGCCGGATCGCGGTGGACGAGCACTACCGCACGCAGGTGCCGCACATCTACGCGGTCGGTGACGTGATCGGCTTCCCGGCGCTCGCGGCGACCTCCATGGAGCAGGGCCGGGCGGCGGCGTACCACGCCTGCGGCGAGCCCGTCGGCCGCATGCACGGTCTTCAGCCCATCGGGATCTACACCATCCCGGAGATCAGCTTCGTCGGGCGGACCGAGGACCGGCTCACCGAGGACCGGGTGCCGTTCGAGGTGGGCGTGTCCCGCTACCGGGAGCTGGCCCGCGGGCAGATCATGGGCGACTCGCACGGCATGCTGAAGCTGCTGGTCTCGCCGGAGGACCGCACGCTGCTCGGGGTGCACTGCTTCGGCACCGGGGCCACGGAGCTGATCCACATCGGGCAGACGGTCATCGGCTGCGGCGGCACGGTGGACTACCTGGTCGACGCGGTGTTCAACTACCCGACGCTTGCGGAGTCGTACAAGGTCGCCGCCCTGGACGCGACGAACAAGCTGCGGCAGATCGACCGGCTCGGGGACTGAGCCGGCGGGATCCGAGGGGGTTCAGCGCCCCGTGTCGTCGGGGAGGGTGCTGTCGTCGTCGACGATGTGCACGGCGGCCTCCTCGGCTCCGGCGGCTCCCGCGTCGACGCCCTTGTCGGCGGCGATCTCGTCCTTGGTGGTGTCGGTGTGCGCACCCTCGTCCGGGGCCACCAGCCGGCCGGCGCGGTCCGTGCCCGCCTCCGGGTCGACCGGCTCCCCCTCGCCGCCGGGCAGGTCGCCGATGTCGTCGCCCTCCTGCTCCGCCACGTCGGGCCGCTCCTGGGCCAGCCGCTGGTCCAGGCTCTCGCCGTCGTGCTGTTCGGCGGCCGTCGTACCGTACTTGTCGACGCCGAGCGGCCGCTCGGGCGGGGAGTAGCCCTCGTCCAGGGTGTCGTCGTAGGTCCGCTCGTCCACCGCGTCCTGCATGTCCAGCGGCGCGGCGTCCTCCTGCTCCTCGTTGCTCCCGGTGGGCTGGTAGGCGTCGTCGGCCATCGGATCGCTGCTCACGGGTCCTCCCTCGCGACGGGCTCGGTGTCGGAGTGCCCTGATTCGCGTTTCCCGCCGCGCCCGGCCCAATCACCCGGCGGCGCATCATCTCCCGCGGCGGCGGATTCGTCCGTTCGCGCAGGCGTTCACCCGAGGGGCGGGCGCGGGAACACCGCTGATCCTGTTTTCGTCTACAGTTCGGTAGACGGTCTACAGATGTGTAGTCACTCCTCGGGCGCGATCGCGCGCGTCCGCCGACCCGACGGAAAGGGCCCGCGACGATGATCGCTGCCTCGTACCTGTCGTCGCAGCTCGCCGTGAACGTGCTGGACGCGCGGTCGCTGCTGGCCGCCTTCGGTGTGCTCGGCGTCGGCGTGGTGATGTTCGCCGAGACCGGGCTGCTGATCGGCTTCTTCCTGCCCGGCGACTCGCTGCTGTTCACCGCGGGCCTGCTGTGCACGGGCACGGCCGACCGGGGCGTGAAGCTGTCCCTGGCCCCGCTGCTGCTCGCCGCCGTGGTGGGGGCGCTCGCCGGTTCGCAGTGCGGCTATCTGCTGGGCCGCAAGGCGGGCGGCGCGCTGCTCGCCCGCAGCCGCTCCCCCAGGCTGCACGAGGGGGCGCGGCGTGCCGAGGAGCTCCTGGAGCGGTACGGCTTCGCGAAGGCGATCGTGCTGGCGCGCTTCGTCCCGGTGGTGCGTACGGTGCTCAATCCGATGGCCGGCGCCCTGGGGGTGCCGGTGCGGACGTTCACGGTGTGGCAGGTCACGGGCGGTCTCGTCTGGAGCGCCGGCCTCACCCTGGCGGGATACGCGCTCGGATCGTCGGTCCCCGACATCGACAGGTATCTGCTGCCCGTGATCGCGCTGATCGTCCTCGTGTCGCTGATCCCGCTCGCCGCCGAGGTCCTGCGTTCCCGCCGCGACGCGAAGGCGAAGGAGGCGCGCGGATGATCCTCGCCCGGTCCGGACGGCCGCCGGTGTCATGACGCGGCACATACGGCACACGCGATACATACGGCCGGTACGGCCGACGGACACCGCGGAGCTGGCGGGCAGCCTCGGGATCGGGGCGTGGGCGGCGTTCGCCGTGGTGAGCTTCGTCGTCGGCGGTCGTGGCAGACCGCTGTCGGTGGACGAGGACCTGCTGTCCTGGTCCCTCGGCCACCGCCCGGAGGTGGCGGTGGCGGCGGCACGCGGGCTGACCGCCACCGGGACGGGTGTCGTGCCGTACGTCCTGGTCGTGCTGGCCGGGATCGCCTTCGGGGGCACGGCGCGGCGGCGTACGGTCGCGGCGGCCCTGGGCGTCGCCTGTCTGGCCCTCGGGCAGGCCGTGCGGCACGGCGTCATGGAACTGGTGGCCCGCCCCCGGCCGCCGCGGCCGGACTGGGAGGCGTACGCCTCGGGCTGGGCGTTCCCCTCGGGGCACACCACCACGTCGGCGCTGACCGCCGGACTGCTGATCCTCGCGATCGTCGTGCGCGCCCCGCGCGGCCGTACGGCGCTCTGCCTCGTCGCCGGTTGCTGGGGCGTGCTGGTGGGGCTGACCCGCGTCTATCTCGGGGTGCACTGGTTCACCGACGTGCTCGGCGGCTGGCTCTTCGCCGCGGGCTGGCTCGGGATGTGGCTGTGCGCGGCGGCCCGGTGGCTCCCCGCACGCGTCAGGACCGACGTGCGAACGCCACCGGGTGGCTCCCCGGAGCGACCCACGCCCCCGGAACCTCCCGGGGGCCCAGGACGATCGGGCTCCGGGTGACATGAGGTACCCGGCCTGCGCCTCACGCCCCCGCCCCTCACACCGCCCTGCGGCGGATCAGGGCCGTCAGGACCAGGAGGCCGGGGACGAGGGGGAGCCAGACCGTCAGAAGGCGGTAGCCGAGGACGGCGGAGGCGGCCGTGGTGGCGGGGGCGCCGCCGGTGGTCAGCGCGAAGGCGAGCGCGGCGTCCAGGGAGCCGAGGCCACCGGGAGTGGGCAGCAGGGCGGCGGCGCTGCTCGCGGCGAGGTAGAGCAGGGCCACCCGGGCCGGGGACAGCGGCAGTCCGACGGCCTGCGTGACGGCGACCAGCACCAGCGAGTGCGCCGAGGCGAAGGCGAGCGAGCCGCCCCACAGGGCGGCGGCCCGGCGCGGCCGGGAGTGCACGGCCCGGATGTCGGTCAGCACCGACGCCATCGCGGGCCCGCACCGGGACCGCAGCGGGCCGCGCACCAGCACGGTCACCAGCACCACGGCGCCCAGGACGGCGGCCACGACGGTGCCCGGGACGCGCGGGATCCGCAGGACGCCCGGGCAGGCCGCGGCCAGGACGGCGATCAGGACGGCGCGGGCGAGGACACCGGCGGCGGCCTTGACCGCGAGCGCGCTCGCCGAGCGGCCGGCGGACAGCCCGCAGCGCATGAGGAAGCGCAGGTTGACCGCGCCGGCGCCGAGGCCGGCGGGCAGGACGTGGTTGGCGGCGGAGGCGGCGAACTGCGCGGCGACCAGCCGGCCGCCCGGCAGGGGCTCGGCCACCGCGCCCTGCTGGGCGAGGGCCGAGCACGCCCAGGTGGCGACGGCGGCCGTCGCGGCCACCAGCAGCCAGGCCTGGTCGGCGGTGGCGAGCCGGCCGGCGCCGGTCTCGAGCACGGGCCAGTGGCGCCGGCCGAGGTAGGCGGCGCACAGCAGCACGGCGAGCGTGGCCCCGGTGTGCCACCAGGCGCGGCCCCGCAGGCCGGCCGTGGCGGTGAGGAGCGGGGAGGTCATGTGGCGCCACCCTTCTGCGCCGTCGGCGCGACGTACAGGCGCAGGTCGCCCATCTGCTGGAAGGGCCAAGCGCGGGCGTAGGGGGGCGGGGACCCGCTCGCGGCGACGAGGGTGGCGACCGGGATCCGCCGGGCGGTGTCCTCGATGATCGCCCGGGTGGAGTTGGCGTTGTGCCCGTCGGTCGCGGCGGAGTCGCAGCCGGTGTAGAAGGCGATCGGGATGGCCTCTTGTCCGGTGAGCAGGCAGGGTGGGCGTACTCCGAGGCGGTGCAGGGCGGCGGCGACGTGGTCCCACTCCCGGCGGTCGGCGGTGGTCCGGTCGACGGTGTGCGCGAGGACGGCGTACTGGACCCCCAGGTGGAGGGCCAGTCCGAGGCAGACGAGGCCCAGTGCCACCGGCCGCCAGGTGCCGTCGGGGTTGCGTACGAGGTGGACCAGGGCGTCGGCGACCGGGATCGCGAGCAGGGCGTAGGCGGGCAGCAGGAAGCGCGGCGCCGCGTAGCCGATCATGAACAGGTAGGGGAAGGCTGCCGAGGCGCCGCAGGCCAGCGCGATGAGTGTGGGCGGGGTGCGCCGGGCCCGCCGGGCCAGGGCGAGGCCCAGCACGGCGAGCAGTGGCAGGACGTACCACCAGGCCGTGACCAGCGGGTTCGGCAGCCCGCCCGTGCAGGGGCGGCACAGGGTCCGCCCGCCCAGGCTGCGCAGCTGGTCGGACACGGCGATGTGCCAGCCGAGGCCGCCCTGGATGGCGGAGGCGTCGGACAGCCGCCGCAGCAGGCCGCCGTAGCTGACGTAGGCCTCGATCACCCACTCGGCGGAGCCGGCGACGAGGCCGGCGAGCAGGGCGGCGAGCGGTCGCCGGCGGCGCCGGAGCAGGGCGAGGACGAGCAGCGGGAGCACCGCCCAGACGGCGTCCATCGGCCGCATCCACGCCATGAGGGCGGAGCCGGCGACGAGGCCCCACAGCGCCGCGTGGTCGTGCCGGTCCGCGCGGACGCGCAGGAAGCAGCCCGCGCAGGCCAGGGCGCCGATGGCGACCCAGTAGTTGGGCATGGCCTGGGGGCCGTAGAACAGCGTGACCCACAGGGAGGCGAACAGGGCGCCGGCCAGGGCCAGGACCCCGGCGGGGAACAGATTCCGCCACACGCGCAGGGCCAGGTACAGGGCCAGGCCGGACAGGACGGCGAGGTAGACGCGCAGCAGGGCGGTGGACGACGACCAGGAGGCGACCGGGGCCACCAGCAGCGGGACGCCGCGGGCGCGCGGGGCGCTGAAGAAGGCCGCCGGGGCGTGCGGGCTGACCTGGCTGACGTAGACGGTCTCGTCCCAGCCCAGGCCCATGCCGGGGCGGACGAGGAGGAGCTGGGCCAGGGTGAAGGCGGCGGCCACGGCCGCGAGCGGCACGTCACGGCGGGAAGGCAGGACGCGGCCGAGTCCGGGCGCCGGTCCGGCTCGCCGGGTCCCGGTGAGTAAGGCGTGCGTACTGTCGGCCATCTCCACCCCTCACCCCTACGCGTTGTAGGGTTCTGGCTCCCCAGTCTGCGGGATCGACACAGGAGCCGGGTAAGACGTCGGGGAATCGTCGGGAAAGCGTCGCGAAAATGTCCGCGAACTCGGTGGATATCGTAAAAATCAATAGGAATCGAAAACCGATCGAATAAGGCAAGGAAACGGTTCAAACGGCGAAACCAGGGACAACCTAACCCGCGCCGGGGCGCCCCGCCGGGCGGGACACCGCCGGACGGCTGACATCACTACGCGCTGTAAGGTTGAGGGCATGGCTGGCAGAGGGCCTCATGGCAGGTCGGAACGGCGCAGCTCGGGTGAGCTGGAGAGTGAGGTCCTCGCGACGCTGTGGTCGACCGAGCGGCCGCTGACCCCGGCCGACATCCAGCTGGCGATCGGCGGCGGTCTGGCCTACAACACCGTGCACACCATCCTCAAGCGGCTCTACGACAAGGGCCTGGTGCTGCGCGAGGTCGACGGGCGGCGGGGCGCCTACCGGCCCGCGAAGAACGCCGCGGAGCTGACCGCCCAGGCCATGCACGAGGCGCTGGACCGGGGCCCGGATCCGATCGCCGCCCTGCGGCAGTTCGTGACCGGACTGAGCCCCGAGGAGGAGCGGGCTTTGCGCGACCTGCTCACCAGCGGCCCCGCGTGACGGTCCGCGTCCTCAGCGGGCGTTGGGACGTCGGTGCGGGGGCTGTTCCGGGGACGGGAGGTGCTTCGGCGGCGGGACCGGGCGGGACGCGGGGGCGTTCGCCCGGAGGGGGACGGCCTCGCCGTGGTGGCGGACCGTCAGCGCCGGTCCGGACAGCAGCGTGTAGGTGGCGGTCTCCTGTGTGAACTCCACGCGCAGCCGGCGGCCGCGGAAGAGCATGACGAAGGCCAGACGGCCGAACTTCTCCGGCAGCCGCGGCGAGAACTCCAGCGTCTCGCCGGCCCGGCGGGCGCCACCGAACCCCGTCACCAGCGCCATCCAGGTACCGGCCAGCGACGCGATGTGCAGCCCGTCGCGGGTGTTGTGCTCCAGGTCCTCCAGGTCCATCAGGGCCGCCTCGACCGTGTAGTCGTAGGCGAGGCGCAGATAGCCCGCCTGCGCGGCGATGACGGCCTGGATGCACGCCGACAGCGAGGAGTCCCGTACGGTCAGCGGCTCGTAGTAGGCGAAGTTCCGGGCGATGTGGTCCTCGTCGAACTCGGTGCCGCAGGTGTACAGCGCCAGCACCAGGTCCGCCTGCTTGATCACCTGCTTGCGGTAGATGTCGAAGTAGGGGAAGTGCAGCATCAGCGGGTACTGGTCGGCGCGGGTGCCCTCGAAGTCCCAGCGCTGGAGGCGGGTGAAGCCCGCGTGCTGCTCGTGCACCCGCAGTTCGGCGTTGTAGGGGATGTTCATGCTCTCGGCGGCGTCCCGCCAGGAGGCGCTCTCCTCGTCGTCGGCGCCGAGCCGCTCCGCCTCCTTCGGGTAGCGCTCGACGACGTCGGCGGCGGCGAGCAGGTTCGCCCGGGCCATCAGGTTGGTGTAGAGGTTGTCGTCCGCGATCGCGCTGTACTCGTCGGGGCCGGTGACGCCGTCGATGTGGAAGGTGCCGCGGTGGTCGTGGTGGCCGAGCGAGCGCCACAGCCGGGCGGTCTCCACCAGCAGTTCCATGCCCGTGTCACGCTCGAAGTCCTCGTCGCCGGTGGCGGAGACGTAGCGCACCAGGGCGTGCGCGATGTCGGCGTTCACATGGAAGGCGGCCGTGCCGGCGGGCCAGTACGCCGACCCCTCCTCGCCCCCGATGGTCCGCCAGGGGAACGCCGCGCCGCACAGCCCCAGTTGGGCGGCGCGCTCCCGGGCGGCGGGCAGGGTGTTCTGCCGCCAGCGCAGCGCCTCGGCCACGGCGCCGGGCGCCGTGTACGTGAGCACGGGCAGCACGAACATCTCCGTGTCCCAGAAGGCGTGCCCGTCGTAGCCCGAGCCGGTGAGACCCTTGGCCGGGATCGCCCGCTCCTCGGCACGGGCCCCGGCCTGCAGCACATGGAACAGGCCGAAGCGGACCGCCTGCTGGACCTCCTCGTCGCCTTCCACCTCGACGTCCGCGCACGCCCAGAAGTCGTCGAGGTACGCCCGCTGTTCCTCGACCAGGCCCTGCCAGCCGTCGTGCGCGGCGGCCGCCAAGGCCGCGTCGACCTGGTCGCTCATCGCCGGCAGGGAGCGGGTGCCGGACCAGCCGTGGGCGACGAGCTTGTCCACGCGCAGCCGCTCCCCCGGCTCCAGAACGGCGGCGACCGTGAGCCGGGCCAGGTCCGGGCGGCTCTCGCAGCTGGTCGTGGTGCGCTCGGGGCCGGAGACGACGTGGTCGGCGGCCACGGCCACGCGCAGTCCGCTGGTGCGGGTGCGGTGCACCAGGCGCAGCCGGTGACCGGAGGTGAAGTGCTCCTCCGGCTCCAGCGGCGCCTCGAGGGCCATCGCCGCGCGCGGGTCGCCCTTGGTCTGCGGCAGCTGCTCGTTGGCGACGAGTTCGGACTGGATGACCACCCGCGTGTGGCAGTCGACCGCCTCCACCTCGTAGGACACCGCGCCGAGGGACCGCTGGGTGAGGGAGATCATGCGGTTGGAGCGCACCCGGATGCGGGTGCCGGCCGGCGAGCACCACTCGCAGGTCCGCTCCAACACCCCGCGGCGCAGGTCGAGCACGCGCTCGTGGGAGACGAGCCGGCCGTAGCGCAGGTCGAACGGCTCGTCGTCGACGAGCAGCCGCAGGATCTTGCCGTTGGTGACGTTGATGACCGTCTGGCCCGACTCCGGGTAGCCGTAGCCGGCCTCGGCGTACGGCAGCGGGTGGGCCTCGTAGACACCGTTGAGGTAGGAGCCGGGCAGGCCGTGCGGTTCGCCCTCGTCGAGGTTGCCGCGCCAGCCGACGTGGCCGTTGGACAGGGCGAAGACGGACTCGCTCTGGGCCAGCACGTCCAGGCTGAGTTCCGTCTCGCGCACCGTCCACGGCTCCACCGCGAACGCGCCGTGGGTGATCACGCGGCACCCCCCTCGCCGGTGAGGAGGTCGGCGAGGTCCTTGACGACCACGTCGGCGCCGTGCGCGTAGAGGGCGTCGCTCTGGCCGACGCGGTCGACGCCGACGACGTACCCGAAGTGGCCGGAGCGGCCGGCGTCCATGCCGGCCAGGGCGTCCTCGAAGACGGTGGCCTGCTTCGCCTCGACCCCCAGGTCGTGGGCGGCGGCGAGGAAGGTGTCCGGGTGCGGCTTGCCGGGCAGCTTCCGCTCGCGGGCGACCACGCCGTCGATCCGGACGTCGAAGAGGCGTTCGGCGTCGATGGAGCGCAGCACGTCCAGGGTGTTGGCGCTGGAGGAGACGATCGCCGTCTTCAGGCCCGCGGCCCGGACCGCCCCGATGTAGCGCAGGGTGCCGTCGTAGGCCTCCACACCGTCGGTGCGGATCTTCCGCAGCACGAGTTCGTTCTTGCGGTTGCCGACCCCGTTGACCGTCTGCGCGTCCGGCGGGTCGTCCGGGCTGCCCTCGGGCAGTTCGATGCCCCGGGAGGCGAGGAAGGTGCGCACCCCGTCGGCGCGGGGGCGGCCGTCGACGTACTCGTCGTAGTCGGCGACGGCGTCGAACGGCCGGTAGTTCGCGCCCTCCCGCTCGCGCAGGAACGCGTCGAACGTCTCCTTCCAGGCGGCCGCGTGCACCACGGCCGTCTTGGTGACGACCCCGTCGAGGTCGAAGAGGCAGGCCAGGATTGTCTGGGGCAGACCGAGCTCTGTCATACCGTCACCCTTCCCCATGACGCGGGACCCAGAGGGTGTCACGCGCCACATGGGACGTACTTTCCGACGTACTTTCCGAGTACCTTCCGCATGCCGTCCGCATGTCTTCCGCATGTCTTCCGCATGTCTTCCGACAACCATCGGACCATCAGGCGCACTCGGTGCGACGCCGTGGAGGGCCGACCGGGTGACCGGGTGACACACTGGGGCCTGTGCCGCCGACCTCGACCTTCGACGATCTCCTCATCCGGGCCCGGTCTCTCGCCCGCGAGGGGCACCGCGCGATCCTCGGCATCGCGGGCAGCCCCGGCGCGGGCAAGTCCACCCTCGCCGAGCGGCTGACGCGGGCGCTGAACGGCACGGGAGAACCCTGGGTCGCGCACGTCCCCATGGACGGCTTCCACCTCGCCGACGCCGAACTGGACCGGCTCGGCTGCCGGAACCGCAAGGGCGCGCCCGACACCTTCGACGCCGCGGGCTACGCGGCGCTGCTGCGCCGGCTGCGGGAGGAGTACGAGAGCGCGGCGACGGACGGCGGCCGGACGGTGTACGCGCCCGGCTTCGAACGCGTCCTGGAACAGCCGCTCGCGGGCGCGATCCCGGTGCCTCCCTCCGTCCGGCTGGTCGTGACGGAGGGCAACTACCTGCTGCTGGACACCGGTGCCTGGGCGCGGGTACGGCCGCAGCTGGACGAGGTGTGGTTCTGCGAGCTCGACGAGCGGGAGCGGATCCGCCGGCTGGTCGCCCGGCACGAGGAGTTCGGCAAGGACCACGAGCAGGCGGTCGCGTGGGTCCTGGGCACCGACCAGCGCAACGCGGACCTGGTGGCGGCGACCCGCGACCGGGCTGACCTGGTCGTGCCGGAGGCGCTGGTGCGGGGCGGGCGTGCCGCGCCGGCACCTGGTTCGGGCACGGGCGCCGGGGCCCGCGCCGGAGCGGCCGGGTGAACTCCCGCCCGCCGGCGCCCGTACCGGTGGGTGCGGCAGAGGGTCTGCCGGTACGAGCCTGGAGCGGTGACGCGGCGGATGACGGCGGGCGAACAGCACACGGCCCCGGCCCCGGGGTCCCCCGGCGGCGACGGGTCCCCTCGGGCGTCGGCCCCTCGGGCGTCGGCCCGTCAGGCGTCGGCCGGTCAGGCTTCCGCCCGTCGGGCTTCCGCCGGTCGTGCATCAGCCGGTCAGGCTTCCGCCAGTCGTACGTCCGCCGGTGAGACGTCCCCCGAGTCGCCCGGCGCGGCCGGGGGCGCGAGGACGGCGCGTGTGTACGGCGGCCTGCGGCGGCACCGGCGGTGGCTGGTGCCGCTCGCCGCGGTCCTGCTGCTGGCGCAGATGGCCGTCGCGATGGTCACGGCGGCGGCCGAGCAGACCCCCACCATCGACGAGCCCGTGTACGTCGGCACGGCGGCCGTCTACCTCCACGAGCACAGCCTGGCGTACAACCCCGAACACCCGCCGCTCGGCAAGCTGCTGATCGCGGCAGGGGTCGCCGCGGCCCGCCCTCGCTTCGACGCCTCGTTCACCGGCGACCAGGGGCGGCTCGGACGGCATCTGCTGTACGAGTCGGGCAACGACCCGTGGCGGCTGATGCTGTGGGCCCGGCTGCCGGTGATCGTCGTGACCCTGCTGTTCGGGCTGGTGGTGTTCGCGTTCGCCCGGGAGCTCGCCGGCACCGCGGGCGCGCTCGTGGCCCTCGCCCTGTACGCGTTCTCGCCCGATCTGATCGCGCACGGCTCGCTGGCCACGCTGGACGTGCCCGCGGCGGGCTTCGTGCTCGTCTCGGCGTGGCTGATGTGGCGGGCACGGCGGCGGCCACGGCCGTACGTCCCTCTGGCCGGGGCGGCGCTCGGCGCGGCCGTGGCGACCAAGATGAACGCGCTGCCCGCCGTGCCGGTGCTGCTGGCGCTCGCGGCACTGACGGCCTGGACGGGAGGCCGCCGTCGCGCCGCCGACGGCGGCACTCGGGCCGTGGCCGCGCGGGCCCTGGCCGCCGGTGCCGGGCGGGCCGCCGTCGCCGGGGCGGTCGCGGTCGCCGTCGTATGGGTCTCGTATCTGGTCGTCGACCCGCACCTGCGCCCGCCCTCCCGGCAGATCGTGCCCGCCGTGCACGGGCTGCGCGGGGCGCTGGTCGATCTGCTGCCGCTGCCCGGGTCGTACCGCGACGGGATGCGGATCCAGTTCGGGCTGGAGGCCCACGCCTGGCAGGGATTCCTGTTCGGGCACGTGTACACCGGGGCGCGCTGGTACTACCTGCCGGTCGCACTGCTGGTGAAGACACCGCTGGGCGCGCTGGCCCTGTGGGCCGCCGGGACCGTGGCCCTGGTGGCCGTGCGACGGCTGCGGCGCGCGGCACCGTACGTCCTGGCCCCGCCCGCGGTGCTGCTGGCCGGGGCCATGCACTCCTCGCGCGACTTCGGCACCCGGTACGCGCTGTTCCTGCCCATGTTCCTGGCCGTCGCCGCGGCCGCTACGGTCACCGTCGCGGCGCGCGCGGTCCCCCTCGCGGCCGGGGCACCGGCCGTCCGCCGCGCGCGGCGGCGGCTCGCCGTGGTGGCCGCGCTGGTCGTGTGTGTCGGGGTCAGTTCGCTGCGGACGTTCCCGTACTACCTGCCGTACTCCAACGAGGCGTTCGGCGGGCCGGCGAAGACGCATCTGCGGCTGCACGACTCCAACGTGGACTGGGGCCAGGACCTGGGCCGACTGGCCGACCGGCTGCGCGCACGGTACCCGCGGGAACGGATCTGGCTCGTCTACAAGGGCAGCGGGGTGCCCTCCTTCTACGGCATCCACGCGGCCGATCCGCGCGGGGTGCCCCCGGAGCGGGTGCGCGGTCTGCTGGTGGTGTCGGACTCGGCGGCCGCCAAGGCGAAGGGGCGGCTGGCCGCTCTGATCCGGTCCGCCCGCCCGGTCGGCGAGGTCGGTCACTCGATCACGCTCTACCGGCGGTGAGCCCTGGTCATGACGGTGAGTGAGCTATGTTGAACCTCTGTGGGAGACAATGAAGGCGCCCAGGCGCCATCGCCGCAGCAGGCCCGGGCACAGGCGTCCGCGATCACCGCGGGCAAGACGGTGCCGGAGGCGGAGGCGGCCCCGGCGTCCCAGCTCAGAGAGCTCTTCGACGGGCCCCACCTGTCTCCCGGGCAGCGTCGCATCGCCCAGTACCTGATCGAGAACATCGCCGAGGCGGCCTTCCTGTCGATCACCGAGCTCGCGGACCGGGTCGGCGTCAGCCAGCCGTCCGTGACGCGGTTCGCCGGCGCGGTCGGCTTCAGCGGCTATCCCGCGCTGCGCGAGAAGCTCCAGTCCATCGCGCTCAGGACGCTCGCGAGCGGTCCGGGCGCGGCGGAGGAGGACCGGGCCAACGAACTCCAGGCCGCGGTCGACGCCGAGATCGAGAACCTGGAGAACCTGCGCCGGGACTTCGCCGACCCCGACCGTGTGATCAGCGTCGGCCGCGAGCTGTCGCGGTCCACCCCGCTGACCGTGCTCGGGCTGCGCATCTCCGTCTCGCTCGCCGAGTACTTCGCCTACGCCGCCCGGCGCATCCACCCCGACGTGCGGCTGGTCACCCTCGGCGGGAGCGTCGCCTACGACGCGCTGCTCCAGTCCCGTGAGGCCGGCGGCACCTGGGTGCTGGCCTTCTCCCTGCCCCGGCACGCGCACGAGACCCTCACCGCCGTCCGGGTCGCCCGCAGCGCCGGGCTGAAGGTGGCGCTGATCACCGACCTGGCGCTCGGCCCGGTGGCGGACGAGGCCGACGTCACCTTCGCCACCGGCACGGGCTCCCGCCTGGTGTTCGACTCCTACGCCGGGCCCGGGGTGATGTGCGCGGCCCTGCTCCAGGCCATGACCGACGCCGACCCGGAGCGGACCCAGGCCCGGCTGGAGGAGTACGAGCAGCTCGCGGACCAGCACCAGTTCTTCCTCAAGGACTGACGAGGACGGATCGCTCGCGGAACTGGTCGGAACGTATGGGGAGCATGCCGTTCAAAGCAGGCATGAATGTTTTCATACGTCTTGAAAAGCGGATGGCATATATAAATACTGCTCACGGATCGCGGCCGGCCCACTCCGGGCGCGTTCCACGGGGCGTCCGGTCGGGCACCGCCTGCGCGTGCGCCCGCGGCGGCCCCGGTCATCCCCTAGGCCGGGGCCGCCTCGCCCTCGTCGGACCACCCTCCACGACGCCGCACACCCGGAAGCGATGATCATGCCTGTGACGACCACGCGCACCAGCCCGGACTGGCCCTGCCAGGTCAAGGCCCCCGGCAGCTACGACTGGGAGCGTTCGGCGACCAGGTGGCTGCGTGAACTGGTGCCCGCGCGCTACGGCGGTTACCCCGCGATGGTGCGCCACCCCGTCCTGCTCGCCCGGCACGCGCAGATCCAGGTCCAACAGGAGATCCGGGTGGCCCGCACCGCCCTGCAGACCGCCCGCTCCGACCTGCCCCGGCTCGGCATGCCGGAGTCCGTCATCGAGCACACGATCAAGCTGTACGCAGCGGAACTGCTGCAGCTCCAGCACATCGCCCGCAGTGTCCGGGCGGTGTCGGAGGCACTGGTGGGACGCGGCGGAGGCCGCTGAGAACCCATCCGCACCGTCTTCTCGCACGAATACGGACCGACAATCCTGTGATCAGACCGGTTCCGATGTGCGATGCTCGTCGCGTGACCAGCGATTCCGGCTTCTCCGCGGACTCCGGCCCCGCACCCGACACCGCGGCGCTGGCGAGGATGGTGGCCAGGCAGCGGGCCGAGTTGGACCGACTCCAGGAGCGGGTGGCGACCTCCGCCGTGATCGAGCGGGCCAAGGGGGCGCTGATGGCGCTGACCGGCTGCTCCCCGGAGGCCGCGCACGAGGAACTGCTCCAGCGTGCCAGGGCCTCGAGCCGCACGCTGGTGGAGGAGTGCTGGATCACGCTCGGCACCCTGGTGCCCCCGCTCGCCCACACCGGCGGCGCGACGGCCCCGGACTCCGCGGCCACCGTCTCCGCCGCCCCGGCCGGCCCCGGCCTCGGCAGCACACGGGGCCCGGCCCCGTCCCCCGGCGTCGTCGCCGCACCCGCGGCGGGCGGACCGGGCGGCGACTCCGCCGTCCTCGCGATACTCGGCCGGGCCCTGGTCCGCGCCGGCACCCCGCACGACCTGGCCCACTGCCTGCGGGAGCACCTCGCCGAACCCGTCGGTGCGGACGCGGTGATCCTCTACCGGCGGCTGCCCGCCGGAGGGCTGGAGCTGATCGGCCACGCCGGCGTCGACGACACCCTGGCGGACCAGTGGCGGCACGTGCCGCCGCTCAGCGGGGTCCCCGCGCTGGACGCGCTCGACGCCGGTGAGCCGCGCTGGCTGGAGGACCTCGCCGCGGACGCGGAGGGCAGCGAGCGGCACCTGCTGATCGGCGACCCCGCCGAGCAGTGGCGGTCCCGGGCCTGGCTGCCGGTGG
Organism: Streptomyces sp. NPDC006393; assembly: GCF_040628575.1. Lineage (NCBI taxonomy): Bacteria > Bacillati > Actinomycetota > Actinomycetes > Kitasatosporales > Streptomycetaceae > Streptomyces > Streptomyces sp. NPDC006393. The sequence continues at coordinate 18,809 of NZ_JBEXZD010000015.1, read as the reverse complement.
TGGGCGGGAGCCCGGCCCATGTGGCCATAGGTGTACTCCGCTCCCGGGGCGGGCCGTTCAGCCCGCACGCCCGGGAACTGCTGCGCGGTGCCGCCCGGCTGTGCGCCGGCCGGCTGCGCGCCTTCGACGCCCGCCCCGAGCACCTCACCGGAAGCGCCCCGGACGAGGTCCACGCCCTGTTCGAGGCGCTGCCCGGCACCACCCTGCTGCTCACCCCGCTGCGGTCGGCCTCGGGCGAGGTCGAGGACTACCGCATCGACGCCGCCAGCCCGCAGACCGTCGATGTGACCGGACGCAGCGGACGCGAGCTCACCGGGCTGCGCATCCTGGAGTGCTGGCCGGCCGTCGCCGAGGAACCGCTGTGGCAGGGCTGGCTGGGCGTCCTCGACACCGGTGAGCCCTACGAGAGCGAGCCGTACGCGCAGCAGGAACTCGTGGCCGGCGCCCAGGAGCTGTCCACGTACTCGGTGCGGGCCTGCCGCGTGGGCGACGGGCTGCTGGTCACCTGGCTGCGCCAGGACTCCTCCGACCGGCAGGAGCAGCGTCTGGCGGATCTGCAGCGCCTCGGCCGTCTGGGCTGGGCCACATGGAACCTGGTCACCCGCGAGGCCGTCTGGTCGTCCCAGGTCTACGCGCTGTTCGAGCGCGATCCGGTCCACGGTCCGGTGCGGCTGGAGGAACTGCCGAAGCTGGCTCTGCCGGAGGACGAGCCCGCGCTCGCCCGGGCCGTGCGGGAACTCCTCGACGCCGGCAAGCAGTTCGACGTGCCGTTCCGGCTCAGGACGTCGTCCGGTGTGCGGCACCTGCGGGCCGTCGCCGAGGCCGTGGCGGATGCCGCGGGCACACCGGCCGAGGTCCATGGCTTCGTGCAGGACCTCACCGCGCAGCGCAGCGCGGAGCTGGCCCTGGTGGAGAGCGAGCGGGCGATGCTGACGCAGCACGGGATCCTCCAGGCCGAGCGGACGCTGGCCGGCCGGCTCCAGCACGCGCTGCTGCCGCTGCCGCGCCGGCCCGTGCGCCTGGCCGGGCTGGGGGTGGACCTCGCCTATCTGCCCGCCGAGTCCGGGATCCACGTCGGGGGCGACTGGTTCAGCGCCATCGAACTCCCGGGCGGGGACGCGCTGTTCGTGGTGGGGGACGTCGCCGGGCACGGCATCGACGCGGTGGCCACCATGGCCCAGCTGCGGTTCACCGCCAAGGGCATGATCTTCACGGGCTCCTCGCTGACCGGCGCGCTCGCCCGGCTGAACACGCTGCTGCTGCACTCCCGCGACACACACGGCACGGCGACCATGGTGCTGGCGCGGTACCAGCCGGACGAGCACCGGCTCCTGTGGGCGCAGGCCGGCCATCTGCCGCCGCTGCTGCTGCGCCGGGGCGAGGCCCGTTACCTCGAACGCCCGCGCGGGGTGCTGCTGGGAGCGTCCGAGACTCCGCACTTCGAGGAGGCCGAGTGCCGGCTGGAGCCCGGCGACCGGCTGCTGCTCTTCACCGACGGCCTGGTCGAGCGGCCCGGCGAGAGCATCCAGGACGGCCTGCAACGCCTCGCCGAGGCCGCGGCGGCCCGCCGCACGGACGCGCCCGGCTCGCTCGGCCCGCTCCTGACCGCGATGCTCAAGGGCGAACGGCGGGACGACGTCTGCGTCCTGGACATCAGGGTCCCGGCGGAACCGTCATAGCCCGGCCGGACTTTCCCGATCCACCCGGTGGCCGGGTCAGTCCACCGGGTGGCCCGGTGGGATGGCGGCCGCGTCCGTCAGACGCAGCAACGGGTCACCCCGTCCCCCGTGTTCTCCTGGTTCGCCCTGTTCACCTTCTTCGCCTCGTTCGGTTCGTTCCCCTTGTTCGGCTCGTTCCCCTGGTTCCTCCCGTCCGGCCCGCCCTCCGGACTCCACCGGCTCCAGCACGAACCCCACATGGTCCCCGCCGTCGGCGCGCCGGACGATCCGGCCGATGAACCAGGCGGGCGCGTCGTCGAGCACGACGGCGCCGCCCTGCCGCCGGGTACAGGGCACATCAGCGAACTTGTCCACGCCGTCGTCGCCGGTGCTGCCGCCGAAGAGCTCGGCGAGGGCGTACTGATCTCGGGCCAGCAGATGCACGGCGAGCCGGTCCGCCCGCTCGGCCACCCTGAAGGTGCGGTTCACCTTGGACAGCCACACGACGAAGCGCAGCGGATCGATGGAACACTGCGAGGCGAACCCGACCAGGCAGCCCGCCCGCTCCCCGCCCGCCGCGGCCGTCACCACGTACATCTCGGGGTCGAGCCGCCCCAGGAACGCGTCCACGCCCGTCATTCCGTAGCCCTCCGTCCGCCGCGCCGGTCTCCGTGCCCGTCCGGCGGCACCAGCTCAGCACATCACGGCCGCGTCCGCCCGTTCGCTACGCCTTCCCCCCGGCGGCGAGAAAGCCGCGCAGGGAACGCGTCATCGCGGCGACGAAGGCGTCCCGGACCGTGTCGTCGAGGGCGTCCAGCGACAGATACGGGTTGAGGTCCTCCAGCTCGACCAGCAGCAGTTGCCCGTCCGGGGCGCGGCAGGCGTCCACGCGCTGGATGCCGTGGTCGAGGGCGTTCCACTCGATGAAACGCCGGGCGAACTCCAGGTCGTCCCGGGTGGGTTCGTACGGCCGCAACTCCCAGCGCCGCCCGGGGTCCGGGGCGTACAGGGCGTACTGGAAGTCGTGGTCGACGAAGCAGAAGGAGATCTCGTGGGCGAAGTCGATGTGCGGCTGGGCGAGGACGGTGCCGTCGACCAGACCGGGCAGCCGGTCGGCGGTGACGACGCGCAGCCCTATGGAGTCGGCGCCCAGTTTCGGTTTGACCACGTACCGGTCGGCGGCGGGCAGCAGGCGCAGGTCCTCGGGACGGTCCACGGTGGGGATGACCGGGTACCCGGCGGCGGTCAGGTCGAGGAGGTACTGCTTGCCGGCCATGTCGCCCCGGCCCGTGAGCGGGTTGTAGACCCGTGTTCCGCCGGCCAGGGCCCGGGTCCGGAAGTCGTCGTAGGCCGCCCGGTACTCCAGGACGGGACCGCTGTTGCGGACGACGACGGCGTCGAAGGCGTCCATCAGGGCCGCCGCGTCCCGCGGGTGGCACAGGGCCAGGTCGAACTCCTCGCGAAGGCGGGCGGTCAGCCGTATGTCCTCGTCGCAGTAGCGGCGTCCGCGCGCCGGATACGCCAGGTCGGTGACGTACAGCAGGCGTGGGCGTGCGGACGGCATGCGGGGCTCCCGGGGTGCTGTGTCCGGTGGAAGGAGGGCGAGGAAAGGTTACTGCGGGCAGGTCGGAGCGCTCGCCTGGCCCTCGGTCGCCCTCGATCACTGCACTGAGTGCCATGGTCGCCGGAGCCGCCCCCCACCCTTTCCCCGCGTGACGGTACTCCGTACCGCGAAGAACCCAGATTTTGGTACGGAGTACCTTTACGTCTGGCACTGAGTGCCATACTCTGTTGGCCGTGCACGGTGGCACGGGTACCGCGCACGGGCGTGCACGGGTGGCCGGGCACGCCGGATTCCGGCCGAGCGCAGGGAGTTGACCAGCGTGTACCACTACTCAGGCAGCGCGGCTCATACGGATGCCGGCGCCACGGCAGGCTCCGCGACCGGCCTCCTCGAGCCCGGCGCCCACGACCAGGACGCCCTGTACTTCCAGCGCTGCACCTGGTGCGGGACGACGATGTTCCACCGGGTGCTGTGCCCGGTGTGCCGGGGCAGCGAGCTGCGCACCGAGCGCAGCGCGGGCACGGGCACGGTCCGCCACTCCACGGTGGTGCACCGCAACACCCCCGCCGCCCGCAATGTGTCGCTCATAGAGATGGGCGAGGGCTTCGTGGTACGCGGCCGGGTCATGGGGCCGCTGATCGGCATCCACGGCGGCGACCGGGTGCGGCTGTCCACCGCCAAGGACCCGGTGCGGGGCGAACCGGTCTTCCAGCTGGTCGACGAGCCGTACAGCGCCTGGAGCTGACGCTCTCTCGGCCACCGCCGTCACAACAGCACCCTCGGGTGCGGCAGGTCCCGCGACCGTTCCGGTCCGGGGACACCGGCGCGCTGGTCCTCGCGGGCCGGTCCCAGGGCCAGGGCCAGGAAGGTCAGCACCGCGCAGACGGCGTAGACGCTGCCCGGCCAGGCGAGCAGCTCGGGGTACGGGCCCGGATGCGCCAGCCGGTCCTCCACGCCGATGAGACGCGGCACCAGGCGGGTGACGGTGACCAGCGCCCACAGGGCGAGGGCGATCCGGCTGAGCGGCCGCCGCCGGCCGGGGCCGTGGGCCAGCCAGATCATGGCGGGCACGCACCAGACCCAGTGATGGCTCCAGGAGATGGGGCACACCAGCAGCCCGTACAGCTCCACGGTGACGAGGACGCCGAGCAGGTCGCCCCGCCGGACGCGGCGGCGCAGGGCCCAGGCCGCCGCCAGGGTCACCAGCGCCAGCGCCGCCCACCACAGGGCCGAGTCCGTCACGTCGGGGCCGAGCAGCCGGGTGAGCGCTCCGCGCAGGGACTGGTTGCGCACCGACCACACCGGGCCGACCCGCGCCGTGTCCGTCACCAGGTCCGACCAGTACCGTGCCGAGGCGTCCGGGGCGAGGCACCAGGCCAGGACCACGGTCGCACAGCCGGTCGCGGCCGCCCACCCCGCCGCGCGCCACTGCCGGGTGGCCAGCAGATACAGTCCGCCGACGGCCGGCGTCAGTTTCACCGACGCCGCCAGACCCACGGCCGCGCCACGCCCCGCCGCCGTACGGGACAGAGCCAGTCCCCCGAGGACGACGGCGCCCAGCAGCAGATTGACCTGGCCCTGGTCGAGGGTGTGCCGCACGGGTTCGAGCCAGGGACCGGCGGCCGCCCAGAGCAGGGCGAGGTCCCGGACGCGGGCGCCGGGACCCGGGGAGAGCAGCCGCAGGGCGCACACCGTGATGACGAGCAGGGCCGCCAGGGACACCGCCTGCCACAGCGCGACCAGCACCGCCCAGGGCAGGTGCGCCAGCGGCAGGAACAGCAGCGCGGCGAAGGGCGGGTAGGTGAACGGCAGCTCGGGGATGGGCGGACCGGTGCGCACCACGTAGTCGTACAGACCGCCCGAGAGCACGTGCGGCGATGCCTCGCGGTAGACGCGCAGGTCCAGCGGGTGGGACGGATGCGTGACGACGGTCAGCGCGTACAGCGCCAGGGAGCCGGCCAGACACCAGCCGGCACGAGCGATGAGCCACTCGCCGATTCCCCGGCTCCGGGCCAGGATTCCCTTCACTCCACCAGCTCCGTCACGTCCGCGGCGCCGTCACACCGCCACGCCACCGTCACACCCGCCGCGGCACCGTCCAACCCGCCGCGACACAGGCCGGCCGGCGGTGCCGGGCCCTGTCCGCGGCGCCCACAACCTAGCCGGACGCACGTCCCGCGAAACGCCGCCGCGCGGGGAAACAACCCGCGGAACATATGTGTCATCCCGGCTCCACCTGCCCGCCCGTCCCACGTCGGACAACCGCAATCCCCGGGCCGAAGCCGCCGGTTCGCGGCCGGTTGGCGTGACCGTGTCGCCGGCGCCGCCCTTCTCCCCTTCACAGGCAACCCACAGCCGGGCAACCCCGTCCTCCGGGACGCGAGCGGCCCTCCGGACCGACGGGGCGCCTGAGCTCGTGTGCGGCAGGACGTGCGCGCCTGCCGGGAACTCCAAGGAGGGGACCCTTGATCCGTGCCCGGATCCGTGCCCGGTGCATAGGTGCCACCGCCGTGGCGTTGCTCGCCATGGCGGGGACGGCGCCCGCATCGGCAGCGCAGCCTCAACCGCCCCATGCCGACCGGCCGTTCACGTCGAACGCGGACGGCGACGGGCTTCCGCCGGGCTGGCGCCTCACCGGCGAAGGAGCCGCCCGGCAGCTGGAGTGGCACTCGGCCACTCCGGTGCCCATGGGCGACGCGCGTGTCGAGTTCTACGCGGGCGACCGGCTGATCGGGCGGCCGAGGCCCGGTGGGGACGGCCGCACCTTCCGCCTCGGCCTGGGCATTGCCCGCACCACCGGCCTGCACGGCCTGCAAGCCCGCGCGGCCGGGCGGCGGTTGGACACACCCGGCGCCACGACACGAACGCCCGGCCAACGTTCCCTCGCGGCGGCGCAGCCGCCCGCCGCCCTCCCCGCGAACGCCGTCGACCCGGGCAGACCGGGCCCGTACCGCACCGTGACGGGCGAGTACAGCCTCACGTCGGTGCGGCTGCCCGGGTTCTCCGCACCGGTCGAGATGCGGGGCGTGGTGGTCGCGCCGCAGGGCGCGCCCGGCCGCCGGCCGCTCGCGCTGTTCCTGCACGGCCGCCACGCCACCTGCTACAAGCCGCACGGCGAGGACGTCACCGGCGACTGGCCCTGCCCGGCCGGCACCCGGCCGATTCCCAGCTACCGCGGCTATCTCGAGGACCAGCGGCTCCTGGCCTCGCAGGGCTATGTGACGGTGTCGATCTCGGCCAACGGCATCAACGGGCAGGACTGGGCGGCCGAGGACGGCGGCGCCCAGGCCCGTTCCTCGCTCGTCCGACAGCATCTGGCCCGGTGGGCCGGCTGGGCCGCCCACCCGTCCACCGCGCCCGGCGCCGTGCGCCGCGCGCCGACGGCCGACCTGTCGCGCGTCCTGCTGGTCGGGCACTCGCGCGGCGGCGAAGGCGTCAACCGGGCGGCCATGGACAGCCTCTACCCGCCGCCCGCCGACCAGGACGGCTATCACGGGCCGGCCCGCTGGCACATCAGCGGCACCGTGCTGATCGGTCCGACGATCTTCGGCCAGAATCCGGTCGCCGATGTGCCGTCCACGACGATCCTGCCCGGCTGCGACGGCGACGTCTCCGACCTTCAGGGCGAGGTGTACGTCGACGGCACCCGCGGGGTCAGCCGCGGCACCGCCCTGCACAGCGCGGTGTACGTGATCGGCGCCGACCACAACTTCTTCAACACCGAGTGGACCCCGGGCAAGGCGCAGGCGCCCGCCGAGGACGACTTCTACGACGACCCCGAGCACCGGGACCCGGTCTGCTCGCCGGGCACCCGCACCCGGCTGACCGCCGACCGGCAGCACCGTGCCGGTGCCACCTACATCGCCGCGGCGGCCCGGCTGTTCGTCGCCGGCGACGACCGGGTGCGCCCGCTGCTCGACGGCTCCGGCTTCCGGGCGCCGTCCGCGGACCCGGCGCGCGTGCTCACCCACGCCGTCGGCGCCGGCCGCACCGGCGGCCTCCTGCCGGACGGGCCGGTCTCGGTGACCGGGGGCCGGCTGTGCTCGGCGGTGGACCCGAGCCCGTCCACGGCCTGCCTCGGCTCCGGCACCGCCGGCCTGTCACCGCACTTCGCCCAGTGGGACACCGCCCGGGAGACCGGCCGCCGCGCGGTCGCGCTGCGCTGGTCCGCCGCCGGATCGACGGCACGGATACGGTATACCGCGCCCGTGTCGCTGAAGGGTTCCGGGAGCCTGGCGCTGCGCCTCTTCGTGCCGCCGAACACCTCCGGCACCCGGCTGGACGTTGCCCTCACCGACGCCTCGGGCCACCGGGCCGTGCTCGGCCGGGTACGCGTCGACGGTCTGCCGGGCACCGAGCGGACCGCCTCCTACTGGGCGCGCGAGCTGCGGGTCCCGCTGACCGCCGCCGCCCGTGCCGGGCTCGACCTGCGCAGGATCGCGTCGCTGGAGGTGACGCCGCGCACCCGCTCCGGCCGTGCCTGGCTGATGGACGCCTGGGGCTGGCGCCCCGGCACCCCGGCGGTACGGGCGGCCGCGCTGCCCCGCATCGACATCGGCCGCCTCACCGTCAAGGAGGGCGACTCGGGCGTGCGCACCTTCCGGGTGCCGGTGCGGGTCTCCGGCCACGGCACCGGTCGGATACGGCTGTACGTCCTGGACCCGGTGACGGGCAAGGCCGCCGACAGGCTGGTGACGGTGCGGGCGGCCGGTCACTCCGTGGACGTGCCGGTGCGGGTCGAGGGCAACACCCGCTTCGGTGCGGACGTGCCGTACGACGTGGTGGTGAAGGCGGTGCACACCTCGGTGGTCGGCTCCCACCGGGGTGGGGTGACCGTCGAGAACGACGACCCGCGGCCCACCGTCACGGTCACGCCCGTGGCCGACCGGGTGACCGAGGGGAAGCCGCTGACGTGGCGGATCGGCCTGTCGGCACCGGCCGACACCGACATCGTGGCGGCCTTCCTCGTGCGGCCCGTCCCCCAGGGTCCGGAGCTGTCCACGAAGGACGTCGACGCGGGGTGGATGCGGGACGTCTCCGGCGAGTCGCCCGACCCGGAGCGCCCGCTGTCCCAGGTGCAGGGCCTGTACCTGGTCGCGGGCTTCCGGCCGGGCGAGGTGAGCACCGAGGTGACGGTCCCGACGGCTCAGGACCGCGTCGAGGAGCCGGCCGAGTCGGTGCGTTTCCAGCTGACCGACGACTCCTGGGAGCCGCAGGAGGGCGGCGCGCTGTTGACGGGGGCGGTGCTGGACGCGTCGTAGGCCGCTTGGCGGGGTCAGGCCTCCTGCCGGGGCGGGGCCTCCCGTCGGACCACGGCCTCTTGCCGGGACGGGGCCTTCCGCCGCCACGGGGCCTCCCGCCGCCACGGGGCCGTGCCGTCCCGGCCGGCCCTCGCGCGCCGGTCAGCGGGTGAGAGTCACCCGGATCCCGACGGTCCCCTGCTCGCCGCGTCGCAGCCGGCTGCCGAGCAGGGTGAGGCGGCCGACGATGCCGTACTTGCGGGCGATCAGGCCCCGGTAGCGGGAGGTGGTGGCCGGGTCGCAGATCTCGGCGGTCGCCGGGACCTGGTCGCCGGTCGGGTGGCCGCGCAGGTCGCAGGGGCCCACGAGGACGCCGGCGCGGTTGCGGATCCGCCTGACCTTCCAGGAGTCGGCCGCCGTCCACACACCGAGCGCGTCGCCGTCCCGCACCACCCACACGGGGGTGGCGACCGGGCTGCCGTTCTTCCGGTAGCTGGTGAGCAGCAGGTACTTGCCGGCCGCGAGCCGTGCCAGTCGGGTGCTGAGGGGATCCGGCTCACCGGGCGGGTCGTTCGGGATCCTGTTCATGCGCCCAAGATAGGCGGCTTCGTCCGCCCGGCACAGGCTGCCTCACCCGCGGCCCGGAACGACGCCGACGCACGACGGCGGGGACTCCCCCTGGGCTGAACGCCGGCCTGCCGCGGCCCGTATGGAGGGAGGGCGCCCAAGGACCGGAGCGCCGCGCGAGGTTGGGAGTCTTCGGTGTTCGGGAGCCAGGCATGAGGCACGCACGACGACGGGTCGTGAGGCGAGTGACACGGCTGACGGCCGTGGCGGGACTCCTCCTCGGAGGAGCGATGGTCACGCAGGCCGCGATGGCGGACGAGGCTCCCGGCACCGCCGGTGCCACGCCCGGCTCCGTACGGTCGGCCGCCGCCACGGGTGCCACCACGGCCGCCTCCACGGGGGCCGGTCTGGTGGCACGGCTGGGTACGGCGCGTACGGCGGGCAGTTGGATCGGCGCCGACGGGCGCCCGGTGGTGGCCGTCACGGACACCGGGGCCGCGGCCGAGGTCCGGCGGGCGGGGGCCGAGGCGAAGGTCGTGCGGCACAGCATGGACGAGTTGGGATCGGCCACGGCGGCCCTGCGTACGGCGCCCCGCGTGCCCGGCACGGCGTGGGTGACGGACTACCGGACCAACCGGGTGACGGTCGAGGCGGACAGCACCGTCTCCGCCGCCGACTGGGGCCGGATGTCCCAAGTCGCCGAAGGCATCGGCCCGTTCGTGCACATGGAGCGCACCAGGGGCCGGTTCACCACCCGGCTCAACGGGGCGCAGCCCATCCTGTCGACCGGCGGGCGCTGCTCGGCCGGCTTCAACGTGACCGACGGGCGCGGCGACTTCATCCTCACCGCCGGTCACTGCGGGCCCACCGGCTCCATCTGGTTCGCCGACGGCCAGGGCAGCCGGCAGTTGGGCACGACGGTCGGCGGCAGCTTCCCGGGCAGCGACTTCTCGCTGGTGAAGTACGCCTCGGGCCGGGCCGGTCCGGGCGCGGACGTGGTGGCGATCGGCGGCGGCAACGGGGTGCGGATCACGGGTGCGGGCGATGCCGCGGTGGGACAGCGGGTGTTCCGCAGCGGCAGTACCAGCGGGCTGCACGACGGTGAGGTGACGGGGCTGAACGCGACGGTGAACTATCCGGAGGGCACCGTCACCGGCCTGATCCAGACCACGGTGTGCGCCGAGCCCGGCGACAGCGGTGGCCCGCTGTTCTCGGAGGGGATCGCTCTGGGGGTGACCTCGGGGGGCAGCGGCGACTGCACGACGGGCGGGACGACGTTCTTCCAGCCGGTGACCAAGGCGCTGACCGCGCTGGGTGTGAAACTGATCGTGTCGGCGCCGCGGCAGGGCACCGGCCAGGGCGCCGCTGCCTCCGCCGCCCCGTCCGCCCCCTCCGCTCAGGCCACCCACAGCGCCATCGCGCCCGGCGCCGTCTCCCCCGGGTCGCCGGCGCCGGTGACGGGCGCGACGACCGGGGTGACGCTGCTCGCCCGGCTCACCGACCCCAGGAACGTGGGCCCGGGGCTGCTGGTCATCGGCGGCAGCCTGATCGCACTGGTGGCGACCCGGTGGATCCGCTCGGAGCAGGACAGGAAGGCGTACCAGCGGTACTACTCGGCCACGTGGGGCTGACCAGGACGGTGCCGGGGCGGTGCCGGAACGGGCCGGCGGCGGTCGGTGCGAACAGAGGTCGGTGCGCTGAGGCGGGGGCACCCTTTTCGCGCGTTCGGCGAGGGTGCCCCACGAGGCCGGTCAGGCGGCCCGGTCCGACTGCGGAGCGGCCGCGGCCCACTCCATGACGAGGCGCTGGTACAGCTCGCGCTGCTCGGTGGTGAGTGTCCCGCCCGCCCGGCGCCACAGGGCCCGGATCTCCTCGTTGACCTCCGCGGCCGATCGCTCGGAGGCGGCTTCAACAGTGGTGGACATGGTGTGAAGCATATGCCGCTCGACGTGAAGGCGCTGTGAGTAAGTACACGCCATACGGACATTCCGGACCGTGTCCCTCATCACGTGAATCCGGCGCAACCCGCCGCTCCGGACCTCAGGTTCCGGGCTTGCGGCCGTACACCATGACGTCGTCGCCCTTCTTCAGCAGCGACCAGTACTTCTTGGCGTCCTTCGTGGTCATGTTCACACAGCCGTGGGAGCCCGGCGGGTTCCACATGCTCAGGCCCACCGAGTGGAACGCCTGGCCGCCGTCGAAGAACTGGCTGTAGGGCATCGGCACGTTGTAGAGGCTCGAAACGTGGTCGATGTGACGCCAGTAGATCTTCTTCAGGCCCGTGCGGGTCTCGTAGCCGTTGCGGCCGGTGCGCACCGGCACGGGCCCGTACACGAGCTTGCCGCCGTCCTGGATCCAGCTCAGTTGCAGGGTGAGGTTGACGCAGGCGATGCGGCCCTTGTTCGTCGGGCACTTGCCGTCCTTGTTGGGCTTTTTCCCCACGGCCTTCTGCTTGTTCATGAGATCCATCACGCCCCAGGTGACCGGACCCGCGTACCCGATGTTCGGGGTGATGCCGTGCTTGGTCTGGAAGGCGCGTATGGCCGTGCAGTCGGCGGCCGACTGCCGTCCGTCCACGGGCCTGCCGAGGAACTTCTCCACCTGCTTCTGGTACGGCCCGGTCTTCGTCGTACAGCTCGCCGCCTGTGCCGGCGCCGTGCCGAGCGCGAGCGTGAGCGGCGCGATCATCCCCGTGACGCCGAGTACGACGGCTCCCCGCCTGCCGATGTCCCTCATCGTGGTCCTTCTCTCCCCCGTGGTGCGTTCGCGTGTCCGCGCTCTCGGACACATAGACAGCTATGGGGAGAGATCGGTTGTAGGCCGCTTCATGCCGAAATGAAACAGTGACCTTCGACACCCGGAAGCCGCCCGCCGGGGCGCCCGGAGGGAAATGGGATGGGGTCAGGGGGTGCGAAGGGCGGTCCGGAAGCCGGTGTTGACGGCGGTGAGGCCGCCGTCGACGGTGAGGGTGGTGCCGGTGATCCAGGCCGCGTCACGTGAGGCGAGGAAGGCGACGGCGGCGGCGATGTCGTCCGGCTCTCCGATGCGCCCCAGCGGGTACAGCCCGCGGATCCGGTCGAGTTCGGCGTCCCGTCCCTCCCACGCCGACGTGCGGACCGTGCCCGGCATCACGCAGTTGACGCGTACGCCCCGGGCGGCGGCGTGCCCGGCGAGGGTACGGGTGAGGGAGACCAGGCCCGCCTTCGCGGCGCTGTAGGCGTGGTTGCCGAAGTCCTGCGTGCCGTTGACGGAGCCGATGCTGACGATCGCGCCCCGGCCGGACGCCACCAGGTGGGGCAGGGCGGCACGGCAGCAGCGATGGGCGCCGGTCAGGGTGACGTCGAGGTCGCGATCCCAGACCTCGTCCGTGCCGTCCTCGAAGAGCGGGGTGTCGGGGGTGCAGTGGGCCGCGCTGTTGACCAGCACGTCGAGCCTGCCGAACGCGTCGACCGCGTGCGCGACGGCCGCCTCCACGGAGTCCCGGTCGGCCACGTCGCAGCGGTACGCCCAGGTCGCCAGTCCGCCCTCCCGCAGGATTCCCGCGGTCTTCTCCGCCTCGGTCGCGTCGGCGTCGGTGACCAGGACCCGCGCCCCCTCCTCGGCCAGTCGCCGGGCGATGGCCGCGCCGATGCCGCGGGCCGCGCCGGTGACGAGCACTCCGTGTCCCTCGAACCGCCTCGTGTCCGTCATGGGCAGAACCTACCGTCGCGGCGATCGTTTGGGCAGATACCGTACGGCCCCCGTCCGCGTTCACAGGTGGGGATTCACACCGGGTCCGGCAGGTCCATGAGCGCGAGTTCGGCCGGGTCGACCACGGCGGTGATCTCCGTGATGTGGCCGTCGGCGACAGTGAAGACCAGGAGGGAGACCGGGGTGCCGTCCTCGTTCCAGGAGATGACGCCGGGGCGGCCGTTGACGGTCGCCGCACGTCCTCGTGCCGCACTGCCTGCCACACGCGCGCGGGTGGCGACCTCGGTGGCCCCGAGCGTGACGAACATGCCGTTCGGGGTGTGGACGGTGAACTTCACTTCGGGGTGGAGAACCTGCAGCAGTTCCTCGAACCGGCCGTCACGGGCCGCGGCCAGGAAGGCCTGGACCGCCTCGCGTTGTTGTCGTACGACGCTTGCCGGCTGCCGGGCGGCCTGTACCTTCCTGCGGGCCCGGCTGGCGAGCATCTTGGTCGCGTCGGCGGACCTGCCGAGAATGGGGCCGATGTCCGCGAAGGGCACGGCGAACACGTCGTGCAGCACGAACGTCAGCCGTTCGTCAGGGCGCAGCGCGTCGAGGACCGTAAGGAGCGCGAGGCCGACGGAGTCCCCGAGTGCGACGAGGTCCTCCGGGGCGGGAGCGTCGTCGAGCGTCACGGTGAATTCGGGCAGCCGGTCGTCGAGGGAGACTTCCGGGCGCGTCCGGCCCGAGCGCAGGACATCGAGGCTGATGCGGCCGACCACGGTGGTCAGCCAGCCGCCGAGGTTGTCGATGGTGTCGGTGTCCTGGCGGGAGAGACGCAGCCACGCCTCTTGGACCACGTCTTCCGCGTCGGCATGTGATCCGAGCATGCGGTGGGCGACGGCGCGGAGCCGGTCGCGGTGGGACTCGAAGGCCTCGGCGATCGGGTCCGCGGGATGAGTGGCAGCCATGGTGTTACCTCCCTGGATGCTGCTCCGTCATAGGGATGACGCGCACCGACGTCGCAACGTAACCCGATGAAGGAGAGCACCCCCCATGGAGAACCGGCTCAGGAACAAGAACGCGAACGACCCCGATGTGTGGACCGCGATCCAGCATCTCCAGAAGGCGATCGCCGCCGGGGGCGTCGACCCGAAGCTGCTCGCGCTGGTCCACCTGCGCGTCAGCCAGATCAACGGCTGCTCGGCGTGCGTCCACGCCAGTGTCGCCGGGGGCAGGAAGGCCGGTGACACCGACGAGCGGCTGCACAACGTGACGGCGTGGCGTGAGGCGCCGTTCTACACCGACGCGGAGCGCGCGGCACTGGCGCTGGCCGAGGCCGCCACCCGGTTGCAGGACGGTGCGCCGGGCGTCACCGACGAGACCTGGGAAGAGGTCAACGCCCATTTCACCGAGGAACAGATCGGCGCGATCAATCTGGAGATCGCGCTGACCAACTTCTTCAACCGGATCAACCGCACCATCAAGGAACCGGCCGGCAGGACCTGGGGCTGAGCCCGGCGCGTCCTGATGCGCAGGACCTTCTGATCCACGCAACCCGCGGGCCGATCCGCAATCCACGGATCGCAGAGCCTCCTGATCGGCGAGCGGGGCGAGCGTAGCCGAACAGGATGAAGGAGGGGCGGCCGGTGTTCCGGCCGCCCCTCTGGCATGTGCTGTTGTCGCGAGCGGCACCTCGCCCGTGACCCCGCACGACGAGCCGAGCGCGGAGGAATGGGTACCGGAGTTCCGGTACCCATCCCTCATTGCCGCATCGGTCATTGCCGGTTCAACGGCGCATCAGCGGTGGTTCAGCTGGTGCTGCAGGAGAACGTCGGCCAGGTGGTGCTGCCGTTCTTCATGATCGTCAGGCCCCAGTTGTTGCCGTTGCCGTTAGGCGTGGCGACAAGCGTCTGAGCGTCGGGGTAGGACGCGTTGACGTTCCAGGTAGCGCTGACCTTCTCGGGGGACGGGATCTTGGCTGTCACCTTCCAGGCGCTGGAGCCGGAGACCGAGACATTGAGGTTGTACCGGTCGCTCCACGAGTCACCGGCCGTGACGTTCACGGTGCAGCCGCCACCGCCGCTCGGAGGCGGAGGGGTGCTGCCACCGGTGCCGCCACCGCTGCTGCTGCCGACGGTGATGTTGGAGCTGCCGCTGCTCTGGTAGCCCTCGGTGGCCAGGATCTCGTAGTTCGGGGTGCCGAGGGTCAGACCGTGGCTCTTCCAGGCGTTGAAGATGTTCGACACGGTGATGGTGCCGCCGGTGCGCTTCGCCTGGCGGATCGCCCAGTACTGGTCGAACGTCGAGTTGTTGCCCTCGATGGACGGAGCGTTGGTACGGGTCGTCTTGTACAGGTCGTACGTGCTGCCGTCGCTGCTGACCGAGCCCAGCTTGGTCGCGCCCGAGCTCGGGTTGTAGCTGCCGTAGTTGTCGACGATGTACCACTCGACCAGCGGGTTCTGGAACCAGCCGTACAGCGACAGGTAGCAGTTGCCGTTGCAGTTCCACGTGCCCGAGTAGGTGACGGGGTTGGCGGAGTTGCCCGGGTTCCAGCCCTTGCCGGCGACGACGTTCTGCGAGCCCGTGTTCCAGGTCAGGCTGTAGTTTCCGCCCGACCCCAGGGTCATGGTGGCGCCGCTGGACTGCTCCCAGAACGAGTAGAAGTAGCCGTTGTTGGTACCGGTGCTGTTCGAGCTGATGGTCGTGTCGGCCTGGGCCGCGCCGGGCAGCGCGAAGGCCACCACGACCGCCGCCGCCGTGGCGACAAGCCCTCGGAGGGCGGCCACGAGGCCGCGTCTGCGGCGCATCTCGTGGGTCAGCGTTTTCATGAAGTGTTCCTCCTAGTGCGGGTGGGGGGGTGCCGCGCGCCATCGCCCCGTGGCCGTCACCGGTGTCCAGGACATGGGCATGACACTTCCGACCGCGCAGAGCGACGCGGCCGGAAACCGGGTCAGCGTGCGACCCGGATCACCGGCGACCGGGCACCGGCGATGGCGAACAGTCTGGACCGCCGCCCCGGAGTGTCAACAGTTTCGGTGGATGTTTCGAAACTTTCTACCGACAGACAGTTCACAGGCAAGGCATAATGCCTGGTCAGAGGATGGTTCTTGCTGCTCACCCGTTACCGGCGGTCAACCGCTATGAAATTACGCAGATTTGACGGACCAGGAGACGCTTTCCTCATGTCGAAAGTTTCGATTCTGTTTCGGTTGTCGCGGTGCGGCGACGGGCTACGATCCGGGGGCAGCGGTGAGCGCGACCCGCGCCAAGCCTCCCGCGGCGAGGAGAGCGAGGCCCAGGTGCACGAGATGCCTACTCCGAGGAAGACGGCGAAGAGGACGCCCGCCAAGAAGAGTGCCCCCAAGCAGCGACTGGAAATCTCTGATCATCCCTAGTCCTCGCTACTTTTGTCCGTGGCCGTCGGTTCGCAAGGCGGCTGGGCATTCACCGCTGGTAGACGTGCTGATCTGCCGTTCCGTGCCACCCGTCCGATAGCGTCCGCCACATGTCCGCGTTCATACAGCAACTCCCCGCACTCATCGGCGTCGTGATCGGCGCGCTGGGCTCGTATCTGGCGGTCGTGCGCAGCGACCGGGCGCGGTTCCTGCGGGAGCGGACGGCACGTTGGGAGGAACGGCGGCTCTCGGTGTACTCCGACTACGCGCGCTCGCTGAAGCAGACGGTCGCGCTGACCTACCGGGTGGCCTCCCATCTGGGCGCCGACCCGCATCCGCACCCCCTGACGATGGCGGAGGCGCAGCCGTTGCTGGCGGAGGCGGCCGTCGCCCGGGAGCCCTCGGGCGAGACACTGATCATGCTGGGCGGCAAGGAGGCGGTGGAGAAGGCCCGGGTCTGGGTGGCCGTGGTGCTGGAGATGGAGCGGTTCGTGCGCGAGGGGCGGCGGGAGCCGGAGGCCTGGCAGACGCTCCTTGCGCGGCAGCGCGCCGCGCGCGAGGGCTACTACGCCGCCGTACGCTCGGACCTGGAGCTGCCGCCGGGGCATGCGGCGCGCTCACCGCTTCCGTCCGTACCGGCCGCGTGAGCCGTCGCCGTCCATGCCGACCGCGTGTGTACCTCCGCCGTCCGCGCCGGCCCCGTGAGTCCGCTCAGCGGTAGCCGGTCGCGTCCGCCGGCTTGCCCGCGTCCTGCACCTCGACCAGATACCGCCAGGCGTCGGGGCGGCTGCCGTCCACATCGGTGAAGCCGTACACCTGGGCGAGCCCCCCGCTGGACAGCGACCGCCCGTTCCAGCGCGCCACGTCCGGGTCGGCCGCGAGGGCGGCGACGGCCCGGCCGACGTAGCGCGGAGTCTCGGACACGGCGAAGTGAGGCACCTGCTCCAGGGCGTCGCGCCAGTTCTCCTCCCGCACCCCGAAGTGGTCCAGCATCATCTCCGAACGCAGCCAGCCGGGGGTGAGCGCGACCGCGGTGGCGCCGCGCGGGCCGAGTTCGTGGCCCAGGGCGAAGGCCATGCGCAGCACGGACGCCTTGGCGAGGTCGTAGAAGAGATTGACGCGGTAGGTGTCCCGGTTGTACTCGGCGGTGCCGTCGGTCATCTCCACCACCAGGCCGCCGGGCCGGCGCAGCAGCAGGGGCAGGGCGTGGTGGCTGGTGACGACGTGTGTCTCCACGGCCAGGCGGAGCAGCCTGAGGCCGGCCGCCAAGTCGTGCTCCCAGACGGGGGTGTCCCACTCAAAGAGCTTCTCGCCGCCCCAGATGTCGTTGACGAGGACGTCCAGGCGGTCCTGTTCGTGGGCGATGCGTTCGACGAGGGCGCGGACCTGGTCGGGTTCCAGATGGTCGGTGGGGACGGCGATGCCTCGGCCGCCGGCCTCGGTCACCAGTTCGGCGGTGTCCTCGACGGTCTCGGGGCGGTCGTACTCGGAGCGCCGGGCGCGTGTGCTGCGTCCAGTGACGTAGACGGTGGCGCCGGCCGCGCCGAGTTCCACGGCGATGCCGCGGCCGGCGCCGCGTGTCGCTCCCGCGACCAGCGCGACCTTGCCTTCCAGTGAACGTGGATGTGGACGTGACATGTCCGGCCTCCTGTGCGTCTTCCCGTGGTGTCCTCGTCGAGGGTGGCGCGGAAGCCGGACATCTTCTGTCGTCTTTCTCTCGTCCTTCTGTCGTCCTTCTGTCGTCCTTCTGTCGTCCTTCTCTCGTCCTTCTGTCGGTCACGTCGGGCCGCCGGGGCCGTTCAGTGACCGCGGGCGATCCACTCCTGAAGGTGCGGGGCCTCCGCGCCGATGGTGGTGGCGTCGCCGTGGCCGGTGAGGACCTTCGTCTCCGGCGGCAGGGGGAGCAGGCGGTCGCGGATGGAGTCGATGATCGTCGGGAAGTCGGAGTAGGAGCGGCCGGTGGCGCCAGGGCCGCCCTGGAAGAGGGTGTCGCCGGTGAAGACGACGCCGAGCCCCGGGTCATGGAGGCAGACCGCGCCCGGCGCGTGGCCGGGGGTGTGCAGGACGGTGAGGTCGGCGCCGGCCGTCTCGAGCACCTGGCCGTCCGTCAGGTGTTCGTCGGGGTCACGGTCGCGGTGGGTCATCTGCCACAGCGGCAGGTCGTCGGGGTGCAGCCAGATCGTCGCACCGGTGAGGTCCGCGAGGGCTGGTGCGGCGTCGATGTGGTCGTTGTGCGCGTGGGTGCACACGATGGCGGTCAGCCGGCGGTCGCCGACCGCCTCCGCGATGGCCTCGGCGTCGTGGGCGGCGTCGATGACGATCGCCTCGCGGTCGTCGCCCACGATCCACACGTTGTTCTCGACGTCCCAGGTGCCCCCGTCGAGGGTGAACTGTCCCGAGGTGACGAGGCGTTCGATGCGGGCGGTCATCACAGCACCACCACCGAGCGCAGCACATCGCCGCCGTGCATCCGCTCGAACGCCTTCTCCACCTCGTCCAGCCGGATGGTCTCGGTGACGAACTTGTCCAGTGGCAGGCGCCCTTGGCGGTGCAGGTCGATCAGCATCGGGAAATCCCGGGAGGGCAGGCAGTCGCCGTACCAGGAGGACTTCAGCGCCCCGCCCCGGCCGAAGACGTCCAGCAGCGGCAGCTCCAGCTTCATCTCCGGGGTCGGCACGCCGACCAGGACCACCGTGCCGGCCAGGTCACGGGC